>CALLAV010000194.1 GCA_938001995.1 uncultured Amylibacter sp.
GGGGCGTATTTGATGAAATGGTGGCACTGGCCTGCCATCGGGCCAACGCCGCCCATTTGCCACATCAACCACTGATCGACGGCGATGCGGTTGCGTTCAGACGTGCCGCCGAATTTGCCCGTTTTGCGGGCGAGGTATTGCAGGATCGCGCCGCTTTCAAAGATGGAAATGGGCTTTCCGTCTGGCCCTGCTGGATCCGTAATTGCTGGCATGCGGTTGTTTGGTGCTATTTTCAGGAAATCAGGGTCAAATTGATCGCCTTTCCCAATGTTGATCAGGTGCGTTTCAAAAGGCAGATCAAATTCAAACAAAGCTATGGAAATTTTCCAGCCGTTGGGCGTGGGCCAATAAAACAAATCGATGGGGTCTTGCATGGGACAGCTCCAAAATGCGGGTTGCGGGGCAGCGTTTGTCATGGTGATGTGAGCAAAATTGGGAGACGTTGTAAATGTACGATGTGATTGTGATCGGGGCGGGCATGATGGGCAGTGCCGCGGCGCGGCATCTGGTGAACATGGGCATGAAGACGCTGTTGATCGGGTCAGAGGAGCCAGTTATCAAAGACCAACATACGGGTGTTTTCGCAAGCCACTACGATCAAGCACGGATTACGCGTCAGTTGGACAGCAAGGCGGATTGGGCGCGGTTTTCAAGCCGCTCTATTGCACGATACGCAGAGGTTGAGGCGGCTGGCGGGCAGACATTTTTTCATCCCGTGGGTGCGCTGATGGCAGGGCCACAAACAGGCGAGGGTGCTTGGTTTATTGAACGCAGTCGGGCTGTGGCAGCGGATCAGGGGATCGCGCACACACCTTTAGACGAACAAGAGCTAGCGAAGCGGTTCCCTTTCTTTGCCTTTCCTGAAGGGGTCGTCGGCTTGTATGAGACGGGAACGGGCGGATGGATAAATCCCCGTGATCACGTCACAGCAGAAATTGCCGCGGCCAAGGCAGGCGGTGCGGATGTGCATATCGGCGAGGTCGTGAGCGTGGAGTATTTGCCTGATGGCGTGGTTGTCCACTGTAGTGATCGCAAACAATTTGAGGGGCAAAAGATTGTCGTGGCCTGCGGACCGTTTTCCAAGGCCAAGGGTCTGTTGCATGAACCGATCCCAATGACCGTTTATGCGCGGACAATTGCATTTTTGGAAATTGATGAGGCTGAGGCGTCACGGTTGGCGCAGATGCCCTCAGTGGTTTATGTGCCGCCTGATTTAAGTTTTGATCCCTATATTTTGCCGCCCGTGCGCTATCCCGACGGAAAGATGTACATAAAAATCGGAGGGGACCCCGTGGATGTCGTCCTAGAGACTGTGTCGGATATGAAGGACTGGTTTCGGGGACCTGGGAATGCGGATGTGGCAGCGTTTTTGGCGGAAAAGTTGATGGGGTTGATGCCAAATTTGGACTGCAAATCAGTGACGTTTGGCAGTTGTGCTACATCGTTTACGCCAAAGGGAAATCCGCTGATTTATGCACAGTCCGATCAATGCGTTGTCCTCAGTGCGGGCAATGGTGCGGGTGCAAAATGTGGGGATGAGCTTGGACGGCTGGGCGCTTTGGTTGCATCGGGGCAGGGCATACCTGCGAATGAGTATATAACGGATTTTAAACCCTAGGACCCCTTTCAAGGATGGAATCGTGGACGCGTTCAAACACATTACCGATCTATTAAAGGAACCGTTCAGCGGGCGGCGTATGATTGCGATGGCGGGTCCGCCTGCAAGCGGCAAATCCACCGCCGCAGAGGCGGTTGCGGATGCCGTTGATGGTGGTTGTGTCGTACCGATGGACGGGTTTCATCTGGACAATGGCCTGTTAGACGCACGCGGTTTGCGCGCGGTAAAAGGGGCGCCACAGACGATTGATGCACTTGGGTTTCTGCGACTTGTGGAGCGCCTGAAAGTGGAAGACGAAGTTCTGTTCCCGCGATTTAGTCGCGAATTAGATATGTCGATTGCCTGTGCTGGGGCAATAACGGCAGATATTAAAACCGTAATTGTTGAAGGCAATTATCTGCTGCTTGATCGGCCTGTTTGGAAAGACCTACACACCCTTTGGGACAAAAGTATCATGCTGACTGTGCCAAGTGACGCGCTAGAGGCGCGATTGGTGCAGCGCTGGATCGATCAGGGTCACAGCCCCGAGGATGCCAAGGCACGGGCCATGCGCAATGATATTCCGAACGCGCGCTTAGTGATCAACGGATCAATTGGCGCCGATGTGGTGATTGCGAATACCTAGCACAAATGGTTGACGCCACTTGTGGTGTATCCTACGAGTATCCCAGTGGCGATTTGTAACCGGATTGTGGGCCACTTTAATCTTACCACTAAAAGGTCGAGGGCAAAGGTATACGCACCCCGATCGTCGTTACGGTTGGGGTTTTTTGTTGGGCTGCCCCTTTTTGGCCCCGAATTGGAGACGTATGACTATGGAAAACTGGTCAGCAAAAACAAAACTGGTGCATGCGGGCGCGAAACGTTCGCAGTTTGGGGAGCTGTCAGAGGCGCTCTATCTGACGCAGGGCTTCTTGTACGAAAGTGCGGAACAGGCCGAGGCGCGGTTCATTGAAAGCGGCGAGGATGAGTTCATCTATGCCCGCTATGGCAACCCGACTGTGCGCATGTTTGAAGAGCGGATTTCGGTGCTGGAGGGGGCGGAGGATGCCTTTGCCACTGCGTCTGGGATGGCGGCGGTGAACGGGGCACTGATGGCGCTGTTGGGCGCGGGGGATCATCTGGTCGCGGCAAGGGCGCTGTTTGGATCCTGTCTGTTCATTGTTGAGGATATCTTGCCACGGTTCGGTGTTGAAGTGACCTTGGTGGACGGCACGGATTTGGATGCATGGCGGGCGGCAGTGCGGCCCGACACGAAGGTTGTATTTCTGGAGAGTATTTCCAACCCAACGTTGGAGGTGATTGATATTAAAGGTGTTTCCAAGATTGCGCACGCCGCTGGAGCAATGGTCGTAGTGGACAATGTATTTGCAACGCCCGTGTTCCAACGCACGTTTGATCTTGGGGCGGATGTGGTGATCTATTCCGCGACCAAACACATAGACGGGCAGGGACGCTGCCTAGGTGGCGTTGTTCTGGGCAGTCGTGAGTTTATCAAGGGGCCGTTGCAGACCTATCTGAAACATACGGGCGCGGCGATGAGCCCGTTTAATGCCTGGGTCATGGTGAAGGGGCTGGAAACACTTGCGCTGCGGTGTGAGGCGCAAGCGACCACGTCAGAGTTTTTGACGCGCGAGTTGGCAGGGCACGAAGCGCTTGAGCGGGTGATTTATCCGTTTGCCGACGATCATCCGCAAGTGGAATTGGCGAAGGCGCAGATGGAACGGGGCGGGACAGTGATTACCCTTGTTCTGAAGGGCGGCAAAGAGGCTGCGTTTAAGTTCCTGAACGCGCTGCGCATTGTGCGGATTTCAAACAATTTGGGCGATGCCAAGAGCCTTGTGACACATCCCGCAACCACGACTCATCAACGTCTAAGCGACAATCAACGGGGTGCACTTGGCATTTCAGACGGTTTGGTGCGTATTTCTGTCGGTTTGGAAGACCAGAACGATCTATTGGCTGATATCAGGGGGGCGTTGGCTGCTTAATTGGGAAAATAGGTGGTAATTTATCCGCCCGACGCCATATAAGAAGCAATCACGGTTAAACCAAAGGGGTAATTCATGAACGTTCATGACCCGGAAATAGAGACCGAAATTCGTTCTGAGGGCAATGAGGCCCCAACAGAACAAGAAGCGAGAGAAGCGCTGGCTGTTTTGCGGCGCTGGGCATCGGAAAACGATGCAACTGCTTTTGCGAATTTGGCACCCATAGATGCGGCTGGCGCTTTGGCGCGTGGTCTTGGCGACGACTATCCCGTCCTGTCCAATGAATACCCCACCGATTTGGTGGCGGATAAGGCATATATTGCGGGTCTACCTGATCTGCAAAACGGTCCAGCAAGCCTGATCCGTGGTGCAAAGACAGCGATTCAGCATGTGGGGATTTCTAACTTTCGTCTGCCACTGCGGTATTTGACCCGCGATAAAGGTGAGATGCAGCTTGAGACGTCAGTGACGGGCTCTGTATCGCTGGAAGAGAATAAAAAGGGCATTAACATGAGCCGCATTATGCGGTCATTTTATACCCATGCGGAAAGCGTGTTCAGTTTTGATGTGATGGACGCGGCGCTTGGCGATTACGTGACGGATTTAGACAGTCTGGATGCGCGCATTCAAATGCGTCTATCGTTTCCTATGAAAAAACAATCTCTTAGATCTGGTTTGGACGGTTATCAGTATTACGATATTGCGCTGGAAAGCACGTATCGTGATGGGGTGAAGACGCGTATCCTGCATCTGGATTATGTGTATTCGTCCACATGTCCGTGTTCTTTGGAACTGTCTGAGCATGCACGTCGTACACGCGGACAACTGGCCACGCCCCATTCACAGCGTTCTGTGGCGCGGGTGTCGGTTGAGGTTCTGGCGGGCGAAACCCTGTGGTTTGAGGATTTGGTGGCGCTGTGCAATGAGGCCGTGCCGACGGAAACGCAAGTGATGGTAAAGCGCGAAGACGAGCAAGCCTTTGCAGAGTTGAACGCAGCCAACCCAATTTTTGTCGAAGATGCGGTGCGTCTGTTCTATCAGTCTTTGGCCAAAGATGCGCGGATCGGTGATTTTCGTGTGGTGGCGAGCCACCAAGAAAGCCTGCACAGCCATGATGCGATTTCTGTGCTGTGTCGGGGGGGCATGTTCGAGCAATCCAGCTTTGATCCAAAGTTGTTCGAGACGCTTATTCACCGTGGTTAAGCCTTAACTTCGCTTGACAGTTTGAATGGGGAGGGCCAAGCCTTCCACATGTTTGATGTACGTCCAGCAATCTATGTGATTGGTCTTTTGGTTGTGGCGCTCGGTGGGACGATGATCCTGCCGATGCTAATGGACGTTTATGATGGCAGCGAGCAATGGTGGGTGTTTGGCCTGTCTGCGCTGTTGACCGTGATTTCAGGTGGCTCCGTTGCGTTGGCCTGTGCCAACAGCAACACGGGCGGTCTGACCATCCAGCAGACGTTTATTCTGACCACAGGGGTTTGGGTCGTTTTGCCTGTATTTGGGGCATTGCCGTTTTGGGTAGGGGCAACCGACGCAAGTCTGGTGGACGGGTTTTTTGAAGCAATGTCAGCCTTGACCACAACGGGGTCTACAGTGTTCTCCGAACTGTCAACATTGCCTCGGGGACTCCTGTTGTGGCGCGGGTTGATGCAGTGGTTTGGCGGTATCGGGATCATTGTGGTGGCCATGGTGTTTTTGCCCGTTTTACGTGTCGGTGGGATGCATTTGTTTCGCACCGAAGGGTTCGACACGATGGGTAAGATTCTGCCTCAAGCGGCGCAGATTGCACGCTCGATCTGGTCGATCTATTTGGGGCTTACGATCGCTTGTATCGTTGCTTATTCGATTGCGGGGTTGGGGTTCTTTGATGCCCTGGTGCATTCCATGACCACAATCGCGACGGGCGGGTTTTCAAATTATGACACAAGTTTCGCGCAATTGGGGGCAGGAGCGGAATATGTGGGCGCCGTGTTTATGTTGGCCGCCGCTTTACCGTTTGTTCGTTATGTGCAGGTTTTGAACGGATCTGCGCAACCTTTGTTCCGTGATAGTCAGATACGTGTGTTTTTCATGTGTGTTCTGGCAGTGATCGCGATCCTGTTTGTGTGGAACTGGGCTTTTGTGACATCAGATCTGGAGCGCTCGTTTCGCAAGTCCCTGTTCAATGGTGTGTCGATCATAACTGGCACAGGATATGCGTCCGACAACTATGGTCGTTGGGGCGATTTTCCTGTCACGTTATTTTTCATGATCGGGCTGATCGGTGGCTGTGCGGGGTCCACTACATGTTCGATTAAGGTGTTCCGTTTCCAATTGCTGTTCGCGTCGATTTCCGCGCAGATTAGGCGGCTGCACAGCCCGAATGGGGTGTTCACACCGAAGTATAATAAACGGTCGGTTCCTGATGACGTTATGTCATCGGTCATGGCGTTTTTCATGTTCTTTTTGCTGTCCTTGGCGGTGCTGTCTGTGGCGCTGGGGATGACGGGGCTGGACACGATCACATCTATTTCAGGGGCTGCGACGGCGCTGGCGAATGTAGGGCCAGGGCTTGGGGCAGAGATCGGGCCTGCGGGCAACTTTGGCGGCTTGAATGATACTGCAAAGTGGCTGCTGGCGATGGGAATGCTGGTGGGGCGGCTGGAATTGATGGCAGTGTTCGTGCTGTTCACTGCGAATTTTTGGAGAAATTAGATATGAAGAGACCCCTGGGCGCGCAAATTTCCCATATGCTGAAAGACCGTGGTGTGGACACGATTTTTGGTATTCCGGGCGTACATAACGTTGAGATGTACCGCGGGATTGAGGAAGCGGGCATCACGCATGTTTTGGCGCGCCACGAACAGGGTGCTGGGTTCATGGCCGATGGCTATGCGCGTGCGACTGGGAAGCCTGGGGTGGCCTATGTGATTACGGGGCCGGGGCTGTGTAATATCATGACGCCGATGGGGCAGGCGTATAGCGATAGTGTGCCGATGTTGGTGATTTCGTCGTGTCTGGATGAGACAGCGGCGAAAAAGGGGCAGTTGCACCAGATGAAAGACCAGAGGGCGGCTGCGGAGACAGTGTGTGATTGGTCTGAGGAGGCGAAGACAGCTGAGGCGGCTTATGAGTTGATTAACCGCGCCTATGCGGAGTTTGCGTCTGAACGCCCGCGCACAAAGCATATACAAGTGCCGATTGATGTCTTGGGTACAAGTGCGCAGGCGGGTGTGTCCCGAGAGCTGGGGAATTTACCCATGCCGCGGGCTGAAGACGTCGCAGAGGTAGCGGCGGCGATAGATACTGCACAGCGGCCTTTGTTTGTCTTTGGGGGTGGTGCTGCAAAAGTTGCGCAAGAGGCGCGAGCTCTTATGGCAAAGGTGAAGGCGTCATCCTTTACCAGCTACGCAGGCAGTGGAATTACGTCAGCAGATGATCCGTTGGCACATGGCACTTATCTGGCGCGATCCGAGGCGGCACGGGTGTTTGCAAAAGCTGATTTGGTTGTCGTCGTTGGCAGTGAGTTGGCGCAAACGGATACGTGGCGTGATCATTTGGGTCACAATTGCCCAATGGTCCGCGTTGACATTGACGCGAGCGTTTTTGCGCAGCCTCAAGTTAATCAACATACGTGCTGTCTGGCGGATGCGGCCTTGTTTTTGGACGCGTTGTGCGATGCCGTGAATGACAAAGCCACAAGCGGTTGGTCAGCGGAGGATGTGGCCAATGCTAAAGCGCGCTGGCGCGCAGAGACGGACGCAGAACGGCCGGGAATTGCAGATATAGTAGACCATGTCATTGAAGCCCTGCCAGACGGGTGCCAGATCTATTCGGACATGACGCAGTTTGCCTATGTCGGACGCGAGACAACGGTGATGACTGCACCAAATCTTTGGCATCACCCTTATGGCTTTGGCACGCTTGGGTATGCGCTGCCTGCGGCCATAGGTGGTAA
>CALLAV010000195.1 GCA_938001995.1 uncultured Amylibacter sp.
ATGGCGTGAGCCTTTGGGCGCGCGGGCCTGACGGGCGAATGTGTTTGAGCGCGCGCGCTACTTAGCCATGTGCCAATCGAGCGTGAAGCTTTCGGGGATTTCAACAGGATCACCATGGATTTGCGCAGCAACAACGTCGCCTATTTTATGCGATAGGCCAAATCCGATTTTAAAGGCTCCAAGTGCAGCATGAACACCGCGCAAGTTCGGTACTGGCCCAAGCATAGGATCGCGACGCCTTGCTTTGGGTCGAATTCCTGACCAGCGCACCTTAACTGCGGCATCTGCGAGCAATGGACAAATAGCGCGAGCCTTGGCGATGACGGTGTCGAGTTTGTCGTCCGTCCCGTCAGCCTCCCACGTGTTTTCAGACGTTGATCCAACTGCCACAGACCCGTTCGCATGTGGAATGATGTACACACCGTCGGCGTAGATTTGCGGGTGATCGCCCATGTCCAAATCCAATAGCGCAGCCTGGCCTTTGACCCCTGTTCCGGGATGCAGTGGCGTTTGGGGTGCGATCAGATCGAAGCCCGCTACACCGGCCGATACAATGACCGCATCGGCGGTGGCTGTTCCCCATGGCCCTGTTATGGAATTGTTTGCCAATTCAACCACGGCATGGCTTTCAAGAACCTGTACCCCTTTCGCACGGCACGCAGCCGCAAGGGCAGTCGTTGCCGCCGCAGGATTTAACCGCCCTGAAAGCGTGTCGTGAACCACTCCGAAAGGTGCGGAGCTTTCGCTCATCGTTTCAGGCCGATCCTCTAGCTGCCAGTGATACCGCCCGTGCCAAAGGTCAACGGCCGACATCGCACGCGCCTTCGCCAATTCAACGGCCTTCTCTGACAGCAAGGGTTGCAACCGACCGATGCGGCCATAGCCTGACGCCATGCCAGACAGCGCATCTACTTCTGCCCAAAACGCACCTGCCGTTTCCAAAGCCTCAAACTGAAACTGCTTTTTGGGGTTCCACTGGTCAGGTACATGCGGGGCCAAAGCGCCGACGATGCCGCCGCTTGCCCCGTCGCCCACGCGTCCAGCGTCATAGACGGTCACGTGATCGCCACGGCGCGCGCAGGCATAGGCGCAGGCCAATCCCCAAATTCCAGCGCCCACCACAATCACTTGCATTCCAGCTTCCTTTCGTCTGCCAACTGACCTAGAGCATTGGGGCATGAGCGACCAGAATGAATATGCAGACCTTGAATGGCGGGACGGTAAAGTACCTGTCGCAACGCGGTTTGATGATCCGTATTTCTCGCTCGATAACGGATTGGCGGAAACGGAATATGTGTTTCTTGCGGGCAATGATCTGCCCGAGCGGTTTACGGATGGGTTTCATATCGCAGAGTTGGGGTTTGGGTCTGGCCTTAACCTGCTGTGCGCGTGGAAAGCGTGGCGCGCAGCCGGGTTTAAAACGCCCTTGCGTTTCACGAGTTTTGAGGCGTTTCCGATGACACCAGCGGACATGGCAAAGGCGCATGCGGTGTGGCCCGAACTCGCACAAGAGGCAGCTGATTTCGCAAATATCTGGAATGCAGAGGCGGGTGTTGCACGCTCTGACACGATTGATGCCCAGGTAATTTACGGCGATGCGCGGCAAACGCTGGCGGACTGGCGCGGCGCGGCGGATGCTTGGTTTCTGGACGGGTTCTCGCCTGCAAAAAACCCAGAGATGTGGCAGTCGGATTTGATGGCCGCAGTCGGAGCACACACAGCCCCAAACGGCACATTTGCAACCTACACAGCGGCGGGACACGTGCGCCAATCACTGGCAGCCGCAGGGTTTGCCGTGGAGCGGATCAAAGGCTTTGGTCGCAAACGCCACATGACGCGGGGGAGCAAAACATGACCCAGCAAAACGCCCGCGCTGGTATCTGGCTCGCTGTTGTCGCCATGTTTGTTTTTGCAATGCAAGACGGCATCTCGCGCCATTTGGCCGAGGAATACAGCGTCTTTATGATCGTCATGATCCGCTATTGGTTCTTCCTGTTCTTCGTCATGGCCGTGTCCAAAATGCGCACGGGCAGCGTCGCAACCACGGCCCGAACCGAACAACCCTTTCTTCAGTTCTTTCGCGGCGTCCTACTGGCGGCTGAAATCCTTGTAACCGTTGTGGCCTTCACCATGCTCGGCCTGATCGAAGCCCACGCTATTTTCGCGGTCTACCCGCTAATGGTCGCCGCCTTATCTGGCCCCATATTGGGCGAGACTGTCGGCTGGCGACGTTGGGCGGCCATTGGCGTTGGGTTCATCGGAATGCTGATAATTTTACAGCCAGGGTTCAAAGTCTTCTCCCCTTATTCGCTCATCGCAGTCGCGGGTGCCGTTTTGTTTGCGCTCTATAATTTGCTGACGCGACTGGCGGCGGCAAAAGATAACGCGGCGACCAGTTTCTTTTGGACGGGCGTGGGCGGCTTTGTGATCATGACAGCTATCGGCCCGTTCTTTTGGGAACCCATGAGCCCCATCGACTGGCGCTGGATGGCGCTGTTGTGTGTAACGGGGGCGACGGGGCATTATCTGTTGATCAAAGCCTATGAGAAGGCAGAAGCGTCAACCGTGCAGCCCTTCGCCTATCTGCAACTTGTGTTTGCATCGATGCTCGGTGTGACTGTGTTTGGCGAGAGCCTGCCGCTGACAACAGCGGCAGGTGCGGGGCTTATTGTGCTGGCAGGTATTTTCACGTTGTGGCGTGAACAAAAGGCAAAAACCTAACCGCGTGTCAGGTCCTGGGTTAGGCGGATCGGTTCAACTTCACCGCTGAGACGCATGCGATAAACATGCAGCGATTCGATCACGCGCATCACGTAATTGCGGGTCTCGCGGTAGGGGATGTGTTCGATCCAGTCCACTTGGTCAATCAAACTGTCACGTGGATCGCCGTAGGTTTCGATCCATTGATCGACACGGTTTGGCCCCGCGTTATAGGCGGCAAAGGCCAGCACAAAGGACCCTTCATAGATATCCAGCAATCCACCGAGATAAGCCGTTCCAAGCTTTGCGTTATACCGCCAGTCGGTGGTCAGACGGTTCTTGGAATACTCTACGCCAATGTCCCCTGCCACTTGTCGCGCGGTGGCTGGCATCACTTGCATCAACCCGCGTGCGCCAACGGGGCTAATGGCTTCTGGGTTCAGCTCGCTTTCGCGCCGTGCAATGGCCATGGCGACTTCGGGGTCCACGTCCACAGAGTAACGGGCCAGTTCGGTCACTGGGAAATAGCTTTTGGGGATCACAAATCCGCGTTTTGCCGCCTCTTTGGCAACGCCAAGTGCCACGAACGGTCGGTCAAATTCGAGCGCCAGTTCCGCCAGTTGTGCTGTTTCTACTTCGGTTGTGGTTTCTGCCAGATGCGAAAAGAACCATCGCATAAGGTTCTGTTCCTGCGCGTGGTGCAACAAAATTCCTGCCTGCACGACGGTGGACTCTGCCAAAGCGGTATCGCGCCAATCGGGGACGTTAATCTTGCCTGTCAAACGTACGTCAGGTTCTGCACCAATTTTTTCGGCGGCCAACTGGCCGTAAAAGCTGGTCTGGTGTGTCGCGCCCATATTGAACGCATCCACTGCGGCATCAAAGTCTTTGCGCTGTTCTTCTGCGCGGCCCACCCAATATCCTGCGCGGCCAAGGCTTACAGGTGTTTTCACTTCGCGCATGTGGTTGCGGAAATGCACGACTGCTTGTTCTGGTGCGTTCAGTTTTGTCAGCGAAATGAACCCCGCCAACCATTCTAAGTCAGCGTAATCACCGCCAGACGACAATCCATGCTGGCTCGCCAGCCAATACGCCAGATCGGTTTCACCCATCCGCATAGCACGGCGGGCAAAGCCACGACGACGCGGCCCCCATTTTTCGGGAAGGCCCAGTTGGTTGATATCGGCGGATTGTTCGACAAGCAGCTTTTGCGCATCGTCCCACCGGCCCTTTTTTACGCGCCACTGGAACCGATCATAAGCGAGACCACCGTCGTTTTGCAGCGCTTCGGGCACGGCTTTGATAACTGCATCGACGCCTTTGCTGGCCCGTTGCAGCGCGATCCGTGCTTCCGCCAGCTTTTGTTGGGCAGGGGTCACAAGCGCGAGCATTCGCGATGCCTCGCGGGTGTGACCGTTCCACAAAAGGAACTCTAACCGTTTCTGATGATAGCGTGACAGGCTGCCTGAGAATTTTTGTAGCAGGCTGGTCATTTCGTGTTGTTGTAGGGTCAGTGTCGTCCAAGCGCGTTTCGCTTCGGCCCGCGCATCGGCTGTGCGACCTTGCGCGGCAAAGGCTTCGGTTAGGCGCAGTGAACCTGTTCCCGTTTGCGGAAGCTGGTCTTTGAAATAAGCGCGGACTTCGGCAGGTTTGTGATTTGGTGGAATGGCGGATTCACCACGGCGGCGCAGACGTTGCAGGCCAGGCCAATCGGGGTTTTCCGCTAGAAATTCGACGTATTCTTCCCAATATCCTTCACCACGGCGCAACCGCTGCCAAGTGACCAGTGTTTTTCCTATCGGGTTTGACATCTGCTGCGCGTGATGGTCGGCGGTCACCCAATCTGACCCATTCACCGCCGCAAAAGCAGTGGCCAACAAATCGCCATCTTCCTCTTGCGCTGTGGCGCCAAGGGGAAGCAGGGCCATACACCCAAGCCAACCTGCTGCAACAATGGACCGCAATTTCACCCCCTGAAAGCGTCTACCCAAACGAATATAGTGTTCAATTTCAATTCCGCTATGATTCAATTCGATATTACCTAGCACGGTTTGTCGTTTCGTTTTTATAAATTCCCTGTTATCTGGTCCTTGAATCAACCCACCCAAATCGGAGGCAATGCCATGTTCAAAGGGTCCTACGTCGCGCTTATCACCCCGTTTGCTAACGGTAAGGTGGACGACAAGGCGTTGAAACAGCTGGTCGAATGGCACATTTCCGAGGGTACACATGGGATCGTTCCAGTTGGCACAACGGGTGAAAGCCCGACGCTCAGTCACGAAGAGCATGATCATGTGGTTAAGGTTGTGGTAGATGCCGCTGCTGGCCGTGTGCCAGTGATTGCGGGTGCTGGATCAAACAACACGGCTGAATCCCTGCGTCTGACCGAATCTGCCAAAGCGGCGGGTGCGGATGGTGCTCTGGTGGTGACGCCTTACTACAACAAGCCGACGCAGCGCGGTCTGATCGCGCATTTCGAAGCAGTGGCCGAGGTTGGTATCCCGATCATCATCTACAACATCCCGCCACGTTCGGTAATCGATGTTGTTCCTGAAACCATGGGCCTGCTTGCGAAACACAAAAACATCGTTGGCGTGAAAGACGC
Organism: uncultured Amylibacter sp.; assembly: GCA_938001995.1. Taxonomy (GTDB): domain Bacteria; phylum Pseudomonadota; class Alphaproteobacteria; order Rhodobacterales; family Rhodobacteraceae; genus Amylibacter. The sequence continues at coordinate 5,306 of CALLAV010000195.1, forward strand.
GACAGGTGATCTGGCGCGTGTTTGTGCACAGCGTTTGCATTGCGGCGAAGATTTCATCCAGATGTCTGGTGAAGATGCGACGGCACACGGATTCAACGCACAAGGCGGCGTTGGATGTATTTCTGTGACGGCGAATGTGGCCCCGAAACTGTGTTCGCAGTTGCAAGAGGCCACACTGGCTGGCGATTTTGCCACTGCGTTAAAGATTCAGGATAAGCTGATGCCATTGCACGGTGCGGTCTTTACCGAGCCAGGACTTGTTGGTGCAAAGTATGGCGCAAGCCAGTTAGGCAAATGCTCTGACGAGGTGCGCTTGCCGCTGACAACGCTGACAGATGAGACAAAAGCTAAGATGGACGCAGGAATGCGCCACGCTGGTCTTACAAACTAAGCCATGCAGACACCCACATACGACATACACCTTGTGTGTGGGTGCACTGGCGCGGGGAAATCCACCTATTCTTTCCAACTGGCACGTGAATTACACGCGGTGCGGTTTGCGATCGATGAGTGGATGCAAGTTCTGCACAATCAAGACAAACCAGCCGAGCTGCGGTTTGAATGGTTTTACGATCGGGTGCAACGCAACTGTTTGCAGATGCGCAATATGGCGGAACAGATCGTTCCACTGGGACGTGCGTGCATTTTCGACTGTGGCTTTACCAACAGCCATGAGCGGGGAATTTTTACGAATTGGGCTGAGGAACATGGATTTTCGACCCAGCTCCACTATGTAGACGTTCCAACGGATATACGCTGGCAACGGGTTCTTAAACGCAACGCAGAACAGGCCGAAACGTTCCAGTTCGAAGTGACGCGCGAAATGTTCGATGGCATCAACGCCATGTGGGAACCGCCGAGCGAAGAAGAGATGCACCGTTTTAATGGTGTGAGGATAACAGACTAATGGCACCGAAGAAGAAAGCCGATCCAAACAACAAGCTTGTCGCTGAAAATCGACGGGCGCGGTACGACTATGCCATCGAGGATACAGTCGAATGCGGCATGATCCTGCTGGGATCAGAAGTGAAATCCCTGCGTGAGGGGGCCGCCAATATCGCCGAAAGCTATGTCGCGGTTGAGGATGGAGAATTGTGGCTGATCAACGGCGCAATCCAACCCTATGCGCAAGCGAAATCGTTTAACCACGAAGAACGCCGCCGCCGCAAATTGCTGGCCAGCAAACGAGAGATCGCGCGGATGTGGCAAGGTGTTGGGCGCAAAGGGATGACCCTTGTTCCGCTGAAATTGTATTTCAACGACAAGGGCAAAGCGAAGCTGTTGGTCGGGCTGGCCAAGGGTAAAAACCAGTCAGACAAGCGCCAGACCGAAAAGAAACGGGACTGGGACAAGCAAAAAGCCCGCGTTTTGCGCGATCACGGCTGATCAGAGTTACGCGCCTCGATTGTGCGTTTTTGCGTACAGGCGTGCTACGGCTTTGCTGGCAGTTTTTTCGCATAGGCACGGGATCAACGCGTGAACCAATGCCGCCCCCGCAGCAACCATCAGCGTTGCTGCGAATTTGGTCGCGAACAACAGGTGTTCAAAGTAGGTTTCGTCGACGGATGCAGGGTGGTCGGTGAAAATTTTAGCGATCATGGCGTGGCTCCTTTTTCTTTAAACTAAGATATACTTGCTTCACTTGTGTCCCAATAATCCGACAAATGTGAAATTTATAAGAATATTGTCACAATGAAGTATCTCAAGATCGAACAATGTACGATCAAATGGCTAAATAGCAGAAATTTTCACCACTCAAGAAAATACACAAAAAACTGTCGGCTATGCCTTGTAATCCAGCGACCAGTTTCCAGATATCTACCAACCGCCAAACAAGGCGGACAACAACAAGGGGAAGATTATGGAAGGTATTTTGGTTCAACTCGTCGCGGGGGCCCTGGGTGGCAACGCAGCAGGCGCAGTTCTCAAAAATTTTAACCTCGGCGTTTTGGGCAACACGATTGCTGGCGTTGTGGGTGGTGGCATCGGCGGGCAGATTATTTCTGCCGTGGCGGGTGGCAACCTTGAAGGGATCGCTGGCGACATTGCTGGTGGTGGTGTCGGTGGTGCGGTCGTTTTGGCTGTGGTTGGCATGATTAAGAGCGCGATGAACAAGGGCTGAGTTACCCCGTTTATCGTGAAGGCGTTTCGACTTGGATAAGTTGAGAGAAGAAACGCATAAGGTGCACAGAAGCGCGTTTTGGTGAAAACTAAAACGCGTTTTCTTATTGTAACTGCCCTTGAATATAAAACTCTGCGGGGATAATGCGGTCGTAACCCTTAACTGGTGGACCTTATGTCTCGCTCTGATCCAAAAACTCTGGTTTCAACGGACTGGCTGGCTGACAATCTCGGCGCGGCTGATCTGCGTATCTTGGATGCGTCTTGGTATTTGCCAACGCAGGATCGCGACCCAAAAGCTGAATTTGATGCAGCGCATATTCCGGGTGCGCGGTTCTTTAACATCGATGATGTGTCTGACAGCAATTCTGATCTGCCACATATGGCGCCGCCCGTCGAAAAGTTCATGTCGCGGATGCGTGCGCTGGGCGTTGGCGATGGCCACCGAGTGGTGGTCTATGACGGGGCCGGACTGTTTTCTGCGGCGCGGGTGTGGTGGCTGTTCCGTCACATGGGCAATACGAATATTGCAGTGCTTGATGGGGGCCTGCCAAAGTGGGTTGCCGAAGGGCGGCACACGGAATCGACGCCGCCAACCATTCGCGACCGACACATGACGGCCATTCGCAACGCAGATTTGGTGCGCGACGTGACGCAAGTCGCCCTTGCCAGTAAGCTGAACCAAGCCGAGATTGTGGACGCCCGCGCAGCCGAACGGTTTCGCGGTGATGCACCTGAGCCGCGTCAGGGTTTGCGGGCTGGGCACATACCGAATTCCAAAAACGTGCCGTTCACCACATTGCTGAACGACGATAAAACCATGAAGACTACCGCAGAATTGAAAGCGGTGTTTGAGTCCGCTGGCGTTGATTTGTCGCGACCGATCATCACGTCCTGCGGATCGGGCGTCACGGCGGCAGTGTTGTCCCTCGCGCTCGAAGTGATCGGGCATCGGGATCATTCGCTTTATGACGGGTCATGGACCGAATGGGGCAGTTATAGCGATTTAAAAGTGGAACAGGGTTAAGGCCCTAAAATAGGATAGACAGATGCTTGAGAACCTCACGCAGCAACCACCAGACAAAATCATCATGCTTTCGGGCATGTTCCGTGCAGATGAGCGGGACACGAAGATCGACCTTGGTGTCGGCGTTTACAAAGACGCGAACGGCAACACGCCGATTATGCGGGCCGTGAAAAAGGCCGAGCAGTTGTTGTGGAATGAGGAAACAACCAAAAGCTATACTGCATTGGTTGGCGATGGTGCGTTTCACAAGGTGATGGCTGATTTGGTTCTGGGTGACAGCGTGTCCTACGACCGTCTGGCCTTTGCCCATGCGCCAGGTGGCACGGGCGCTATTCGTCAGATTTTGGAACTGATCAAAGTGGCGAGCCCTGATGCAACCGTGTGGATGTCGAACCCAACGTGGCCAAACCACCCCGCGATGGTGAAGGGCGTGGGCATTCCGATGGAAACCTACGCTTACCTGAACATGGAAACGCGCACCGTTGATTTCGATGGGATGATGGGCGATCTGGCGAAGGTCAAATCGGGCGACATCGTGATCCTGCACGGCTGTTGTCATAACCCAACAGGTGCGAATCTAAACCAGACGCAGTGGGGCAAAGTGGCCGATCTGCTGAACGAAAAAGGGGCTGTGCCGTTCATCGACATCGCCTATCAAGGCTTTGGTGACGGGCTGGATGAAGACGCTTTTGGTGTCCGTCTGCTGGCGCAGAAATGTCCAGAGATGCTGATCTCTGCGTCCTGTTCCAAAAACTTTGGCATCTACCGCGAACGGTGCGGGTTGGTCATCACTGTGTCGAAAGATGCGGACAACACCGCGTTGGCGCAGGGGATGTTGTCGAGCCTGAACCGTTTGAATTTCTCTTTCCCACCTGATCACGGCGCGCGTTTGGTGACGATGGTTTTGTCTGATCCAGAGCTGCGGGCCGATTGGGAAGCGGAACTGGAAGAGGTGCGCACGGGCATGTTGGGCCTGCGCAAAATGCTGGCAGATGCGCTGCGGGCGGAAACGGGATCGGATCGTTATGGGTTCATCGCTGAACACCGTGGCATGTTTTCGCGGTTGGGTCTGAGCGAAGAGCAGGTGACGCAACTGCGCGAAGAGCACGCGATTTACATGATCGGGGACAGCCGTTTCAACGTGGCTGGCCTCAATGAAAAAGTTATCCCGATTTTGGCAAAAGCCATCGTCGCAGTTGGCGGCTGATCAAGCGCTGAATACCGTTTCTAAGACCGCGCAGGCCATGTCTGCGCGGTCTTTGCAGTTCTGGGGTGTGGGTTCAGGAATAACACCAATGACGCGCTGGATTTGCATGTCACCGATTAACAGCGCGATGTAGATTTTGCTGATTTCTTGCGCTGTGCCACCCTTTAGCAAGCCGCGTTTCAATCCGCCTTCAATCAGTTGCCCAATCAGGGGAGCGACACTGTCTTTGCCCCCTTCGGCGATGGCTTTGCCCAGTGTTTGCGTGTGATATACATCGCCAGCAGCGGCGCGATTGAGCGCGACCGCTTTGCGGCTGGTAACGAGCGCGATCAACTTTGGACCCAACGCGCGAAGCTGTTGGATCGTGTCGCCGTCCGCTTCGATCGACTGTTCCAACTGCTCCTTCACATCTTTTGCATTCGCAGCAACAAGGCTCGCGAAGAGAGCCTGTTTATTTCCGTACCAGCGGTACAATGTTTCATTCGAGCAGCCAGCCTTTTTGGCCACAGCGAGCATTGAGGTGCCTTTGTACCCCTTGTCTTGCAGTACGGCATAAGCCGCGTCTTCGATCCGTTCGCGGCGGTCTTTTTGGGTTTGGGTTTCCAAGGCACTGTCTCCTGCTTGACTCGCATCGTATAGAAGTGTACGAAAATCACAATCCGTATAGATTTGTACGATTTTGGGAGATGATCGATGAAGATGATTGCAGAAGCGATGACCTTGGGGGCGCTTATTTTAATGGGAACAATGGCGGGTTTCTTTTTCGCCTTTTCGAACACGGTTATGCCTGGGTTCGAGATAGTAAACTCTGTTTCTGCGATTGAGGGCATGCAGGGCTTCAATTTGGTTGTGCGCAATCCTGTGTTTTTTGTGACGTTTTTTCTGACACCCGTCATTGCCATTATCGCGGCTGTTGCGGCGTTTTTGGGAAATCGCAGAAAAGCAGCAGTTTGTGCGGGCGCGGGCGCGGTGATTTATATCGGGGGAGCATTTCTTGTAACGGTCGTTCATCATATTCCGCTTAATGAAACACTTGGTGCTTTGGACGCGCGCGCACTGGATGGACGCGCGGCGGAGACTTGGATGACATATTCGAACAACTGGACGCCAATGAACACGGTGCGCGCCATTGCCTGTGCTGTGGCAATGACTCCGCTGACCTATGGTATCGTGTTTCTAAGGGATCAAGAGACCATTGCCTGAACGGGTACGGCATTCAGCACTTTTGGTGCGGGCACGCTGATCAAACGTTCAGGGGTTAAGTCTACACCGCTGAGCAACCAGTTTTCCACGATCTTTGTGCCCATCGTATAGCCGAGCCAACGGGGTTTATCGCCAGCACCCGAAAACCATTCGCCGTGATCGAATTTCGTGTTCATCATACCACGCTGATCAGGCCACATGCTGCTGAGGATCCCGTCCGACACGGCATTGTCCCACGGTTCGGGCGCACTGTCGCAGACAAGTCGAACGAACTGTGCCGCCAATCCTTCGCTGACCATCGCGCCGCCGAGCGTGAAGCCATACCCTGGGCCTGCCGCGCGCATGGCGCGGTGTGATGTGTTCACCATCTGGCGCGCGATCAGGCCGTTTGTCAGAGTATCGGAAAAATTCTCGTTATACGGGTCAAACACCAGCGTCGCCAAATTTGGCCGCGCGATATCCGTGCGCATGCCTGTTTCGGGCGTGACGTTTTCATTGCCCCGTTCAATCAGGATGTCCATTGACGTGGGCTGCACAAACGGCTTCATCATGCGGTAGGCGTCGTTCACCTGTGCGGTGATACGATCGCGCCATGCGCTTAGGTCGCCTGTGGCGTCCAGCCAATGTAGTGTCCAATGTGGCAATTCGGCCCTCGTAAGACGTGTCTTTGTTGGGTGCATCATACGGGCAAGGGCGATTCTGCCAAGACTGTGATGCAATAACCTCAGCGCCCGTTTCCCCCATGCAACAATTTTGCGCTGCACCCTTGCTATCGCGCGGTTCGCAGGCTATCCCGCGCCAGCTTCATCCGAAGCAAAAGTGTCCGCTACCTTTTCAAAACGGAGTAATGAAATGTCTCGTGGTATTCTGATTGGCGTGCTCGCCATGGCGGCGGTTGTCGTCGCGTCTAACATTCTGGTGCAATTCCTGTTCGGCAATTGGCTGACGTGGGGCGCGTTCACCTATCCTATTGCTTTCTTGGTCACCGATATCATGAACCGCGTTTACGGCGCACCCGCTGCGCGTAAGGTTGTGTTTGCAGGTTTCGTGGTTGGCATCATCTGTTCACTAATCGGCACACAGATTGTAGGCGAGTTTGGCCCACTGGTTACACTGCGTATTGCGCTTGGGTCTGGTATTGCCTTCCTTACTGCGCAATTGGTGGATGTGTTCATCTTTAACCGTTTGCGCGAAGGGGCGTGGTGGCGTGCGCCCTTAGCGTCCACTTTGATCGGGTCTTCGCTGGATACGGCTATCTTTTTCACCTTGGCGTTTTCTGCCAGCTTTGTGTTTTTGGAGCCGATGAATGATGTCAGCTGGGCGTGGGAAGTGCTGCCAATCCTTGGCGTTGGGGCAGAGGCACCGCTGTGGGTCAGCCTTGCTGTGGCCGACTGGTTGGTGAAATTGTCGCTGGCTATGATTGCCCTGATCCCCTTCCGTGTGCTGGTGGCATCGCTGTCGTCAAAGGCGCAGGCTGCTTAATCCTTCAGCACGTTAACCACAAAATATGGTGGAAAATGCAAAAAGTTCTTTGCGTTTTCCACAAGTCGTGGCACGATTCTGGTGTGGGATGATCTGTCCCGCGGTGAAACAACAGAAAAGGAGGTGCCCATGATTATTGAGAAACCGGAGCAGTCGGTAAAGGTTACACGCGAGGTGGGTTTCTAGGGGGCAGCCCTTCTAGTCACACACTTGGCGTCTTGATCAATCTCTGATCTTGCTAGCCACCTCCAAATCTCGAGAAGAGCCTCTGCGTCCGCGCGGAGGCTCTTTCCATTTAAATCTGGTTGAAATCAAATCAGTTCCCGCAGCTTAGACCGTGCGCGGCTGATGCGCGACATGACTGTGCCGATGGGCAGGTCCAAGCGATCCGCCATGTCTGAATAGGACATCCCAACGTTCACACGCAGCCGCATGACGGTACGGTAGTCTTCGGGCAATCGTCCAATAGCAGCGAGCGTTTCTGTGCAGGCCAGATCGGCAAAAGCATCACCGTTCATGTCAGCGGGTTCGTGATCTTCAATCGGCAGCATAGACGGGGCGCGGCCCTTTTTGCGGGTCTGATCCAGAAACAGATTGCGCAACGTGGTCGCCATATAGGCACGCGGATTGGCCACGTCTGACAAACACGTGTCACGACTGAGGATATGCAGGACAACGTCTTGGACCAAATCTTCGGCCTGTTCGCGGTCGCGCGTCAGGTGGTGGGCATAGACAAGCAGGTCTTCTAGGTGGTCGAACAGTTTATCGCGGTTCATTGGTTGGCTCCGAGTGTGAAGGGGGATTGCCGTGATGATAGGGGCGGTTGGCCCCGATGCGTTAGGTCAGAACCCGCCCACAGCCGAATTCCGCTGGCTCAACCCACGGTTCGTGGCAGGTTTACGCCGCTTAAAATGACGCTTGGAATATCACCCCCTGTTTTTTCGTCCTTAAGGTCAGAGGGCGCAATCTGCGTTCCTCGTTCACAACACGAACAGGAGTTTTCTATGCGTAAATTGGTAATGACACTCGTCGCAGTCGGTGCAACCGCGTCTTTTGCAACAGCGAAAGAAATGTCCGAAATGGATGTAAACGCGGACGGCGTACTGAGCGTTGAGGAGTTTGCAGCGGGCCATTCAGACGTAGACCCCGCCGTATTTGCCGCGATTGATGGCAACGAAGATGGGCTGATTGATCCCGCTGAATACGAAGCAGCCACAGCCGAAGGTGGTGTGTTGGCGGACAGCTAACCCTCCCAAGATGAGGGGCCAGTAGATGAGGCTGGCCCCTCGTTCTATTTGATTTCAAACACCTTTGCCTGCGCCTTTTGCCCATCAAGCAGATGTGGTAAAAGCCCGCCATTATGCGGATTAACGACACCATCACCATCGAAGACTGGGAACTGACTGAGAGCTTTACACGCTCTTCTGGGCCGGGGGGTCAGCACGTGAATAAAACCTCCTCTGCGGTGGAGCTGCGGTTCGAAGCAGCGCGTTCGCCGAACCTGACACCTGCGATAAAGACACGGCTGAAACGGCTCGCGGGGCGTCGTTGGACCAAAGACGGGGCGGTTGTTGTCACCGCAGAGGCGCACCGCAGCCAGTTAATGAACCGAGAGTTGGCGCAAGAGAAACTGGCCGAACTGATCCGCGCAGCGCTGGTTGTGCCCAAACGGCGGATCAAGACGAAACCGACGCTGGGCAGCAAGCGGCGGCGGTTGGACGGGAAGACGAAACGCGGCGAGGTGAAGAAGTTACGGGGGAAGGTGGATCGGGATTAAACCACCACCTCCAACTCGTCCTGCTTCCCAACCCCAAACACACGTTTATACCGATCAATCTGATCTTGTGGGCCCATAGCTTTGCGTGGGTTGTCTGATAGTTTGACAGTAGCGCTGCCGTTCGCGGCGACGGCTTTACACACCAGCGAGAACGGGGCGAGGGCGTCGTTGGGGACAAGGCCGCGGAAGTCGTTGGTGAGCATCGTACCCCAACCAAAGCCCATACGGACACGGCCGTTGAATTGACGGAACAGCTCCATTATTTTTGTGTCGTCGAGCCCGTCTGAAAAGATGATCAGCTTGTCACGGGGGTCTTGGCCGCGAGATTTCCACCAGTTGATTGCGGTCTCTGCGGCGGTGGCTGGGTCGCCA
>CALLAV010000196.1 GCA_938001995.1 uncultured Amylibacter sp.
ATTTGGCCTATCGTTGCGACCCGTATCCCACAATTCGAGGCGGTGAAAATCACGGCGGAATGGGCGGGGCATTATGCGATGAACACCTTCGATCACAACGCGATCATGGGGCCGCATACCAAGGTTGAGAACTTTATCAGCTTGAGCGGATTTTCGGGTCACGGGTTGCAGCAATCCCCTGCGATGGGGCGCGGTACTGCGGAATGGCTGACCTATGGAGAATATCGCACGTTGGATTTGACTCCGTTTAACTATGCGCGGATTCCTGAGAACCGACCGATCATTGAAAAGGCGATCATCTGATGGAACTGGAACGCAATCCGTTTGAGGCGGCGATCAAGGCTGGTGACAAGCAGCTGGGTCTGTGGATCAGCCTGTGCAGTGGGTTCGGGGCTGAGGTGACGGCACCGTCTGGGTTTGATTGGGCGCTGATTGATATGGAACATTCGCCGAATGATTATCATTCGGTTTTGGCACAGTTGCAGGTGTTTGCGAGCTACGGCACGACGGCGATCGTACGGCCCGAGTGGAACGATACGGTGGCGGTGAAACGCTTGCTAGATCTGGGCGCGCAGGGGTTGCTTTTTCCAATGATCCAGAGTGTTGAAGAAGCGGAGAAAGCTGTGGCGGCCACGCGGTATCCGCCGCATGGGGTGCGCGGCGTTTCGGGCAACACGCGGGCGAATAAGTTTGGGCGTGTGTCCGATTATGTGGCACGTGTGGATGAAGAAACCACGGTGATTTTGCAGTTGGAAACGGCGGCAGCTGTGGCACAGGCCGAGGCAATTGGAACGGTGAACGGTGTGACAGGCGTGTTCTTTGGTCCAGCGGATATTGCGGCGGACATTGGGTTGGTCGGCAAGCCGATGGACCCAGCGGTTTGGGATTTGATTAAGCCAGCGGCGAAGAAGTTGATGGACAAGGGCGTGCCTGTTGGAACGCTTGTGATGGACCCAGATTTCGCGGCGGATTTGTTGAACGATGGGTTTACCTTTGTGGCCTGCGGTTCGGATACGGGATTGTTGGCTAAGGCGTCGGATACGCTTTTGTCGACTGTGAAAAATAAATTGAAAGGATAAATCCATGAAAAAGATTGTACTGACAGGGGCGGCTGGCCGTTTAGGATCGTACCTGCGCGAACCGCTCAGCAAAATGTGCGACGAGTTGGTGTCCACGGATATCAAAGACGATATCGGCACGACCTATGACGGCGAAACGTACATCCAAGGCGATCTGGCCAGCATGGATGACATGGTGAAGGTCATGGAAGGCGCCGAGATGGTTGTCCACATGGGTGCGTTTGTGGATGAGGGGCCGTTTGAACAGCTGTTGGGGCCAAACTTTGTCGGGTCCTACAACGTGTGGGAAGCAGGTTACAAAGCAGGTGTACGGCGGATCGTTTATGGGTCTTCCATTCACGCGGTTGGGATGTATCCAAAGAACGAATTTATCGGGACAGATGTGCCGCATCGTCCTGATACGTTCTACGGTTTGGCGAAGTGCTTTACCGAGGATTTGGGTCGCATGTATTGGGAGAAGCGCGGGATGGAGAGTGTGCATATGCGCATCTTGTCTTGTGCGCAGCCCAATAATGCGCGCGCTCTTGGGTCGTATCTGTCATACGACGATCTGATCCAATTGGTGACGCGGTGCCTTGATACGCCCGTAACTGGCTTTGCCGTAATTTACGGTGTGTCGAACAATGATCGTGTGCCAGTGGATAACGCGAAGGCGTCTTTCCTTGGCTATCGTCCGAAAGATAACGCTGAAGAAGTGGCGGCAGAGGTTCTTGCGAATGAGCCGCAGATGGACCCGCATGATCCAAACCATATGTGTCACGGTGGTCCGTTTGCGGGCGTAGAACTTGGTAATAGTGGTTTGGCGGGCATGAATGTTGTGCAAGACGCGAAGGAGACCTGATTATGGCTGATGTAAAAGTTGCGCTGGTGACGGCGGGCGGGTCTGGCATGGGCGCGGACAGTGCGCGCGCGCTGGCTGCGGATGGGTTTAAGGTTGGGATTTTGTCGTCGTCGGGCAAAGGCGAGGCCCTTGCTGCCGAACTGGGTGGCGTTGGCATCACAGGCACGAACAAATCGGACGATGACTTACAAGCTTTGGTCGATGCGGCCATGTCTCATTGGGGACGGGTTGATGTCTTGGTAAATTCGGCCGGTCACGGTCCGCGTGCGCCAGTCTTGGAATTGACGGATAACGACTGGCACGAAGGGCTGGAAGTGTACTTTTTGAATGCTGTAAGACCCTCGCGTTTGGTCACGCCGATCATGCAGAAACAGGGCGGCGGTGCGATTATCAACATTTCCACTTTCGCCGCGTTTGAACCTAATCCAGTGTTTCCTACATCGGGTGTTATGCGTGCAGGGTTAGCAGCCTTTACGAAGCTGTATGCAGATAAATACGCCGCCGAGAACATTCGTATGAACAACGTGCTGCCTGGTTTTATCGACAGCTTGCCTGAAAACGCAGACTTTAAGGCGCAAATTCCGATGGGCCGTTATGGCAGCTCGCTCGGAGAAATCGCGTCGACGGTTGCATTTTTGGCGGGGGACGGTGGTGCGTATATCACGGGCCAAAACATCCGCGTAGACGGCGGAATAACGCGGTCCGTTTAACGGGGTAAGCGGCCTATTCGATCTGTTCGATTGGGCCGCCTGCTTTTTGCCACGCGCCAAAGCCGCCTTCAATGTGGGCCACAGGTTCTAGGCCCATTTCCTGTGCCAGTTGCGCTGAAAGGGCAGACCGCCACGCGCTGGCGCAGTAAAAAACGTAGGTTTTGTCCTGGTTGAAGACATCTTTGTGATAGGGACTTTCTGGGTCGATCCAGAATTCTAGCATTCCGCGGGGGCAGGAAAATGCCCCTGGAATTTTGCCACCGCGTTTGATTTCGCGCGGGTCACGCAGATCAACGATCACGTGGTCTTCGCTGTCGACAAGCGCAAAGGCGTCTTTGGTAGGAATGGTCGTCACCTCTGTGTTTGCTTCGGCGATCATGTCTTTGACGTGTTTAGTGATGTTTTGCGGCATGGGCGTTTTCCTTTTTGGTATTAGGCACAATGGGCAGGCGCAGCACAAGACACCTGTTTGATTTACGGCTCCGATTGTGTGGTCAACCGCCGTTCGCGCCACATGGTAAACAGACCAGCAGATAGGATAACAATCATGCCGACAATGGTCCAAAAATCTGGAATGTCGCCAAACACCAACCAACCGAGCCCAATGGCCCAAAGCATTACCGTATAACGAAAGGACGATACGATCGCGACATCGCCCACGCGCATTGTCGCGACTGCACAGTAATAACCGACCATTAGAAATACGGCCGACAGTGCGAGTATGCCAATTTCAAACAGCGAAGGGTTTTGCCAGTTTTGAGTGACAAGAATGCCGACCCCACCTGTCATTGTAATCGCGAGCGCCGCAACAAAAGCCACCAGTGCAGATGGAATGGATGGGCTGAGTTGGCGCGCTGTCAGATCGCGCAACGTGACGAATGCCACCGCTACCAGTCCGAGTAATGAGTACGCGTTAAATCCCGCGAGCCCTGGACGCACAATGATGAGGACACCAAGAAAGCCTATGACGATTGCCGCGATCCTTTGGCGACCGATTGGCTCGCTTAAGAACAATGCGGCGGCCAAGGTGATGGACAATGGCAAAGCTTGTAAAATGGCAGTGATATTGGCGAGCGGAAGGTTGAACAGAGCGGTTAGAAACGACAGCGTCGCGCCAATTTCGGCAAAGGATCGTAGGCTAATCAGGCGCACGTCGCGCATCTTTGGGAGGATTGTAAATGCCCCCAAAGCATATGCCAGTGCTGCCATGATCGTAATGGCAAAGAGCCCACGGATGAAGATGGCCTGAAACAATCCGAGGTCGGCACCACCAAATTTAAGCGCCGTGTCATTTAAGGCAAAGCCAGCCATCGAGGCGGACATCAGTGCCGCACCGCGCATATTTGGAGAGAGGTTCATTCAAGGCCAAAAATTGGGTTTCACTTGCTGAATGTAACATGCAAAATGTACGAGGGTCTAACGCTCAATGAGGCAGTGCCTAAGGCGTTGCGCAAGACCGCGCAAAGATTGTCACTCTTCGGTGGAGCGCATTTTCAGGGGCCAGCCCTGTAACCAAATTGTCCTCACCATCTGACAGTACTTCTTGAATACGCGATCCATCTTGGATGCGCTGACGCAGGTACTGTGCAACCACATTTGCACGTTTCATCCCCATCTCTTTGTTCAGATTTGAAGGGCCCGAGGCATCTGAATGCCCGACCAAACGCAGGCAAGCGGTGTTGAGCACACTTGTGTTGAGAATCCGCCCTAGCGTATTGAGCTTTTCGAGTGCTTGATCATCCAAACGATCACCACCTTTGCGGAAGAACACATTGTTTTCGTTCAGTTCTTGCTGAGATACACTTAGATTTGAAGAAGTTTGAGCGACCGGCGTTGGTTCAGCCTCCTTGGCAGGTTTTACATAAATATCATCTTGTGGGTCGCATCCTTCGGGCGCGATTCCATACTGTGCCAAAATATCCGCACAGACTTGCATTGCTGCGCTGGACTGGGCCTGTGCGAATTGAGGGGACGTCAAAAATAGCGCCATCAAAACCGTATAAATGACTCTGATCATTGGATTCCGCATAGTGATCCTCCTGAACCCGAGCATTAGGGTAAGGCTCCTAACAAAGGGTGAAGAACAAACAGGGAATTTTCAAAATTTTATGCGTCAATGTTTACGAATTTTTCTGATTCTCCGCGCAATGGTGCAGGCTACCGAACTCAAAGGGCCGAATTGTGCACACACCAGCGACGACTCCATCAGAAAACCGTCTGACTTGGCTTGATAGCTTGCGATTAACGGCGGGTGTTTCGATGGTTGGGTTGCATTCTACGTCCGATTCCATGGGTCAGCCATTTACGCAATACGATCAGGCAGAACGGGTGCTGCCGATGCTGCTACGCGCGGTGATATATACGGCGCGCACGGAACTATTTCTGATCATTTCGATCTTTCTGCTGCTAATGGCATTGGACAAACGTCCCAAAACATACGGGGCAACAATTGCGGTTCAAGCCCGTCGATTGTTAGTGCCGTTTCTATTTTGGACGGTGTTTTACGCCTTTTACAATCTGATCAAAGCTGGTGCTTTTGGGTACCAGGATGCAGTGTTTCAGGCATTGGCCTCACCGTTTGAATGGGTGGGGTATGTGCTGCTGGGTTCTGTGAAATACCACATGCACTTTATCCCCACTCTGTTTGGTCTGATCTTGATGTACCCACTGTTTATCATTGCAAAACGGTATCCAATTCTGGGTCTTTTGGTCTTTGTTTGTTTGCTAATCAAACGTGATTTAGACGCGTTTGTGTTTTCCCATTTCTGGGGGACAGAGGCACTGCCTTACCTTGTTAGAGGTGTTAAAATTGTGACCTACGCTGGCTATGGGCTTATAGCGGGTGCGTTTTTGGGGTTGTGGCAACAAACGACGGCGCAATGGCGCGAACGCTTTGTGCCGCTCCTTCTGTTTTTTGCGGCGTTGCTTTTTACTATCAAACTTGTTGCGACTTGGAAGACAGTTGAAACGGGTAAATGGCCGTTTGATTACGCAGGTGGATACTACGCAGATTTTCTCATGCCCATCGTTTTATTCGCGGTCGCGCTGGCGCTTGGTCACCGTAATTGGCCTATGATCTTGACGCGGCTGGCGCCTTATAGTTTCGGGATTTACCTCTGCCATCCGATTTTTTTAGATCTGATAGAAATTTGGGTTAGCGGTGAAACTCTGTCCCCAATTGGGCAGGTGAGCGTGAAGATTATCGCCGCGATTGTTTTGACATCTGCCTTAGTTTGGATCCTGGAGCGGACTCGCGTTTTGGGCTGGACTGTGGGCCTCGGCCCATTACCAAATTTCGAAAATTCCGACAAAAAGACCAAAAGGGGTATGCGCGATGCTTGAGTGTGAAATTTCCGAAGACCAAGGCATTGCGACCGTTACGCTAAAGAAACCAAGGTTTGGTTTTGGTGCGGGGCAGACACTAGAGGACGGGCTCAGTACCCTTGAGCAGCTTGACCCCAAAGGCATCATTTTTGATGCCTCTGGACTAAAAAAAATGAGTCATGGGATGTTGGTTGGCTTGTTGGATGTGTTCATTCGGTTGGAACGAGCCCGGGCATTTCGCTCGTTTGCTTTGGCTTTGGCGTTGTGTTCTTTGCCCGAAAAAACCTTCGCACTTGCAAAAGCGCAAGGTTTTGACCGCATCATCCCTCTCTTTTCAAACATAAAATCTGCGCGTGCCCATACAAGTTTTAAATCTATTCAGCTTCAAGGCGTTCCCAGCGTTGTTCTTTGCGCCAATCAAGGTACGCGACTTGCACCAATGACCAATGAAACACCTGCGGCACTGCTCGACTTTTTGGGGCGCCCAATGCTTGGACGTGTTTTAGATCATGCTGGTAAGTTCGGATTGCGCCATTTTATCGTAAACCCAGGTTTTTGCGAACGGCAAGTCAATGATTTTGCTCAAAAACAGACAGCTGCCTCTATCTTTTGCGTCAATGAATCATCTTGGCAGACCAAGCAATTTGATGATGTGGCAACTCTGGTTCGGTTGCACAGGGCACATGGCGGCTTTGGGCGAGACACGTTTGTTTTTCAATCAAATGTGCTGTCGGACGCGGATCTTGGGGATATGATGCAATTCCATCGTAAAACGGGTGCAGACGCGACCATTGCAGTGGGGCAAAATCGGCGCCCTTCGGCGTGTGATGGTGGCGATCAAAATACGGATCACCTTGCTTCGGCGATCCTTTTGTCGCCGTGGGCCGCAGAAACGCTCGCAAAACAGAGTTACAAAATACGCGACACAAGGATAATTCCTGCGCTAAGAGCAGCACATTTGGATATTCAGTTGTTCGTGTCAGATCATTCCGCTGCAGCCATTAAATGTGGCGCGGATTATTTTGCTTGTCAGGCGGCTGTTTTGAAACACTGCGCTTTTGGTGTGAAACCCATTGGGGACGAAATCGCGCCTCAAACTTGGCTTGCCTATGGCAGTGAAGTGGACTCCAAAGTCGAAATTGGAGGCCCCTGTTTTATCGCAGAAAATGCGCGCGTCTCGCGGGGAACAGTTTTGCAAGGGACCAACGTGATTGGAGATCGCTCAATTGTGCATCGCAATGCAGTTCTTTCGAACAGTATCTTAATGCCAGACACGCAAGCTCATAAAAACAGTTTCGTCGATCATATTATCACGAGCGCAAAATGGTCCATCAATCACAGATTTGCCGACGGAAGTTTGCAGAATCGCGCAGTTCTTGACGGGATAAGCTCGGCAATGGAGGTGACGGAGACGCACCAAGACAGATTCCCAAAAATCGCAGAAATTGCTTAGAATAAGGATGAACCGTGTTTTGGTTACAATGCATTAACCAGCTCCAAATATAGTCAGAGTAAGGAACCGAACGCGTAAATAGATATCGGTAGGGAGCCATTTTATGCAGCCATATTTCCATCGGTTTGAGGATCGCACTGCTCCGTTTTATGCGCCAATGTCTTCAAAACGGACCACCGCATGGCAGTTCTTGGCAGGCCTGACAATTGGCGTTTCTATTTGGTATTTATGGTGGCGATGGACTGCTTCTTTAAACCCTGACGCGATGATCTTTTCGGTTGTTGTCGCGTTGGCAGAAACACTCTTTTTTGTCGGTACGCTCTTCTTTTTCCATGATATTTGGCGTGAAAAAGACACACCTCAAAAACCACCCCCAAACTGTCGCTCTGCACTCGGTGGCGACTACGATAAGGGGTCAGTTACTGTGGACGTATTTGTCACCACTTTTGATGAAGAGCCAGATGTGGTTCGTCCAACGCTAGAAGCGGCTATAAACCTCAAAATTCCTGAAAATACGCGCGTCGCTGTATGGCTGCTAGATGACGGCAATCGATCAGAGTTTGCACTTTTGGCTGAGAACATGGGTGTTGGCTACTTGCACAGGGATAACAATCGCGGGTTTAAGGCAGGGAACCTGAAGAATGCACTTATGCAAACATCCGGTGATTTCATCGCGATTTGCGATGCGGACACGCGCGTGTTCCCCAATTTCCTTGAAAACACACTTGGGTATTTCCAAGATCCCAAAGTGGCTTGGGTGCAAACACCGCATTGGTTTTATGACATCCCTGAGGGGCAGACTTGGATTGAATGGGCTCGTCAAAAATTGCCGTCGAGTACGACCTTTTTACAAAAACCTATTGCGGCGATTGGGCAATTTTTGTCTGGGCAAACCCATGTGGGTGTTGATCCAATGTTGTCAGAACCAGCCTTGTTTTTTGATGTTATTCAACGACGTCGCAACCGCAATGGCGCGTCGTTTTGTTGTGGCGCTGGGTCTATTCATCGTCGCGAAGCCCTGTTTCAATCAGCGCTGTCACAATACGGCGCGTTTTTGTCGAATGATCCTTCAAGATTTGCGCTGGCACAAGAGTTTGAACCGTTCAAATTTCACGTTTCAGAAGATATTTACACATCGATTCAATTGCATTCTAACACCGAAATTCAGTGGATATCTGTCTATCATCCCCAAGTAGAATGCCGCATGCTGTCCCCTTGGACAATAGAGGCCTGGGCTACACAAAAGTTGAAATATGCTGGTGGCACTTTTGACATCATGTTGCGTGATAATCCTGTTTTCCAAACAGGCATGCCGTGGCGGATAAAGCTTCATTATCTTGCAACTTTTTGGTCGTATTTGTCCGCTCTTTGGGTTCCAATTATGATGCTCGCGCCGATTTTTTCATTGTTCACAGGATGGGCACCTGTTCAGTCGTATTCTTTTGAGTTCTTCATGCACATCTTACCCGTTCTTGTGCTGAGCGAATTGGCCATGGTGGTGGGTTGCAAAGGTCACAATGTAAACATCGGGCGCGTTATGGCGATCGGTGGATTGCCAATTACTTTACGCGCATTGTGGTTTGTTTTGCGGGGGCAAAAACCAAAGTTTCCCGCTACGCCGAAAACGCCAGTATTTACCGAAAACAAACTCGATCGTGTCATGCCAAACGTAGCTTTGCTTTTGCTGATGTTGGCGGGCGTTACCTACGGAATCTGGGCGTACGCCACCCACCAAGACGGGTATACGATGTCATTTCTGATCGTGAATCTATTTTGGATTGCATGGAATGCGATAAGCCATCTGCGGGTGATTGCTGTTGCTGTTTGGCGCCCATCAGAACGCGACTTGCCCTTACTCAATATGCCAGTCCCAGACACACAGGATACCCTCAAAAATGCACCAATCTGATGCGCCTGTCGCCAAAAACCGATCAAGCCTGATCTTTGTCCTTGGCCTTGTATGCGCTGCGATTTTTGCAGTCTCTTTGGATGGGGCAGGTCGTTTGGTGCTTTTGGGAAAGTCATCGAACTTGGATCCCGAGGCAGTTGCTTCAATCGCACCGATTGGACCAGTGGGATTGAAGGATGCGGATGTTCATGCGGCCGAGGTGGCGTGGCGGTACTTTGCCAAAAACACGCGGGTAGAAACTGGATTGGTCGATTCAGTCGCGGGATTTCCGTCAGGAACGCTCTGGGACCAAGGAAGTTATCTCTTGGCTTTGTCGTCGGCTCACGCGTTAGATCTGGTGGAGGAGACCGAGTTTTCTGCGCGCGTGGACCAGTTTTTAGAGACGTTGGGGCAGCTTCCATTGTTTGAAGGCAAGCTTCCCAACAAGGTTTATAATACACAAACGCTCCAAATGACGGATTACGAGAACACCTTTACCGACGTTGGGATTGGGTGGTCCGCCTTGGATATGGGCCGATTGCTTTCGGCTTTGCGTGTGTTGGAAAGAAGAGCACCAGAATATGGGGACAAAATCCGGACGGTTTTGGCGGGCTGGGACTTAAATGCTATGACCCATCAAGGGGAGCTGGTTGGCGCCGCACTCCAAGGAGATGAGGTGATTTATCCCCAAGAGGGTCGCGTCGGTTACGAACAATATGCGGCGCGAGCTTCAGCGCTTTGGGGCCTTGATGTGGTTCGTGCTATTTCGGCTGCGCGGATCATGGACTGGGAAGTCGTGTCAGGGCAAAACGTACCGATAGACTTACGTACATCGAGCGCCTTCCGCTCCATCACCCCAACACTCAGTGAACCCTATTTTCTTCAAGGGTTGGAGTTGGGGTTTGACAGCGAAACCCGCCAACTAGCAGCGCAAGTTTACATGGCACAAGAATCGCGGTTTTCCCAAACGGGCACGCAAACAATGGTGTCCGAAGATCATGTGAATCAAGCGCCGTATTTCCTCTATTCGTCGGTGCACAGCAACGGTGAACCATGGGCTGTGGTGTCAGAGGATGGGTCGTTTCACAATGACAAACGCACAGTGAGCCTAAAGGCGGTATTTGCTTGGGATGCTTTGTATGGTCGCGAATATACGACAACTTTGCGTGCGGATCTAGCGAGCTTAGCGAGTGAAGGCGGGTGGATTGCCGGGCGGTATGAGCAAACGGGTGCGTTAAACGATGCCCTGACATTGAACACCAATGCAGTTGTGCTGGAAGCGATTCACTATAAGAAATTCGGCCCACTCTGGCAGATCCGCTAGAGCAGCTTTTGCCAACTGTTTTAGGATTTTTCTTTCAGGAAATCATAAAGATTGATGTAACCGCCATCACACGGGGTTCCTGGTGAAGAGGTCGGGCATGACACTCCGCGCTCTTCTGTGGGGACATTTGGTTGGTTGGTCTGTGAGACAGTCTTCGGCTTGCGAACTGGTTGTGGTTTTTTCTTTACCATTGGTGGTTTTGTTTTGCGCGATGTTTGCTCATGTACTGCCATTCGGCGCTTCAACAGCACCATCAGATCGAAATCCAAAACACCGTTTGGCAATATTTTGACATCCGCCTGAAAGCGGCTGATCGCACGCCGCGTGCGTTGGCCAATTTTTGGCTCAAAGGGTGCTTTTAGATATCCAAGCGCCTGAAGCATTTGTTGCGCGTTTTCCAGTTCGCCTTCTGGCAAAGTTCGCGTAAATTTTCGTTCCTGTTTACCATTCGATTTGGCGGACGTAACGGGCTGCGCCAAACAGGTCCAATAGGGAACACCCGCATGGCGCCCCAACAGTTCAATCAATCCAACTTCGATCAAATTTCGAACGGCTTGGCTTTCGCTTTCCACGCGGTTGATTTGAACCGAAAAACCCAAAGTGGCCAGATTGATTAGGCCCGATGCTGATGCACCAAACCCTTGCCCAACCACCACCATTGAATTTGCAACCGATGCGCCGGGTAAAACGCGACGCGAGGGAAATGCGACCAAATGCATGTCCACGCTGACCACAGATAACTTCCGGTACGGGCCGAATTTCGCCCCGGTCAGCTTACCTGAACCAGGCGTTAATGTTGCTGTCCCGTCGTCGTCGGTCACTTCTCGGTCGAGTTGGCTGATAGATCCACGAATGTAGAATTGTGGAACGACTTCGTCGCCATTTTGTACTTCTACGTCGAGAAGTCCTCCAAATTTAATCAACGCTTGGTCCACAAAAACATATGTTTGCGATTTGCGGTTCATTTGCGAAATGGCATTGATCAGCATGTCGTCAGCGCCAACTTTGACGTAAGACGTCTCATCTGGAATGTCGGACGAAGAAATCAAGGTTTGACCGCGGCGCGACTTTCCTAAAAGGCCATCCATACATTCCAATGCCGCACTAAAGGATGTGAAATTGCGCGCGGGCCGCGTGTCAGGTTGTGCGATGGACGGGGCGAGCAGCGGGTTTGGCCCAACGCAACCAACGCAGAGCGCTGTAACGCTCGACAAAAGGATCGTTCGCAGAGGGAAAAAAGCGATACGCATAGGGCACCCATTTCGAATTCAGTTGATCCAAAATTAGCCAAAGGGTTTTAACATCTACTAAAATCAGCAGCGTTTATGACATTGTTTTTAATTAAAATTATCTTGTTCTAGCCGTCTGCGCGTAAGCAAACGTTTACAATTTTCATGCATTTTCAATTTGAACGATTGTGGCTAAAATGCGGAGGAGCGTTTGAAATGCTAACCCAAAAGTACCGTAAAACCGTGCGGGCGATTTGCCTGTTCCTCGGGGCGATGTGGATGGCAGCATCCGCAATGGCTCAAGTATCGCAACTGCCCTTATCTGCCGACTACTGCGCTATCTTACGCGCGTTCACAGATCAATCTGATCCGCGATGTCCTGTACCACAGGAATTGGGACTCACACGGAGTACTGGTTCTGCTGCGACCGACTCGTTTCCGAAAGAAGCGGCTTCGTTGAAAACTGCAGGTGGAGAGTCGGGATATTTTATCCGATTTGCCTTCAATTCCGTCGAGTTGAATACAGAATACCGCACACATCTTGATCGCTTATCAGCCGTGTTCCAATCGGCGGCAATGGAAGGTGTGTGCATCAAACTTCTCGGGCATACAGACATCATCGGCGATCCAAAATACAATGACCGCTTATCGTTTGCGCGCGCTAAAATGGTAGAAGCGTACTTAGTTGGAAACGCAGCTGTCTCGAAGGATCGCATCGTGTCTTCTGGTGTTGGCGAAGCAAAACCGCTCCTGAATATTCCAGGGGGTCATCCGCTAAATCGCCGCGTTGAGATTTTGGCCAAAGCACAAACTGCGGGTGGTTGCGCCTGACCATGGCGTGTTGGCCAATGTCGATTCCTTACAAGTTAACCCGTTTCATTTGTTTTGTTTTGTTGTTTATACCGACGATTACTTTCGGATCGGAACGGGTCGCACTGGTCGTCGGAAATGCAACCTATTTGCATGGACCGGATCTAAAGACTCCTTTGAATGATAGCGCGGAAATCGCAAAACTGCTTAGGAAAATGGGATATGATACCGCCTTAGTTCAAAACGGCACCAAGGCTCAGGTGATGCTGGCCTTGGCGCATCTGCGAATTCGGTCGCAAACTGCAAGCAAGGTTGTTGTTTATTTTGCGGGGCATGGAATGCAAAAGAATGGTCAAAGCTTTCTGTTCCCAACAGATGGGATTTTTTCTGGTTCAGGCATGCAGAAAAACCTGATTCCTTTGACTACAATTACCCGGGCAATTTCTGACAAAGCACGACAAAAACTGGTCTTTATAGACGCATGCCGCGATGATCCGTCGTATCAGATCGATTACGAAACTGTTTTTACGGCGCCACGAACATTTATTCCCGCAGGACTATACGTGTTGCATGCCGCACAGCCAGGAGCGGCCGCTTTTGACGGTGCAACTAAACACAGCCCTTTCGCACAAGCGTTCCTGGACCATGGGAGATCGACAGCGGATGTTGAAGTCTTGGCCAAACACATTCGGGTAGACGTTATTCGAGCGACGCAGGGTCTACAATTGCCGTGGTCTCAATCTTCGTTAATGCGGCCTGCTTCTCTGCACTAAACAGGGTTTGCATTGGGGTGAATTTGACCTGTCCAAACCACGCTTCACTCGATTGTTCCGGCTCAGTTTTACCTGCCCATTGGCGTATCGATGGATCTGCGGCCCATACATTTGCGAAAAGCAACGACGGAGTGATGGGCAGATTGGTTTCAGCTTTCTTGGCCGAATAGATTAGCTCGTCTTCCACATACCAATTGATCCGATCGGGTAGCCATTCAAAGGCATAGAGCCGAGGTCGCTTGGCGGCATCAAAAGGCAGATCAATAAACTTGTTCGTCAGAACACCATCGCTGAACCATGCGATATGTATCTGTTTCGTGTTTTTGCCGAGAAATTCAATATCAATTTCGTCGTGTTTGGTTCCATAGAAAGGACCGGTATAGGTGAAGAAGCCTGTAACAAATCCTGATCCTTTGGCAGGTTTGATCAGACTCTCATATCGACCATAGATCGTGGGGATTTTTCTGCGAATGGAGCCACCGATAAATCGGTTTTTCGACTGGGACTGAACTTTGCTTGGTGTGACCGTTAGGGTCAAACCCGCAGCCTCTTCATCTCCTCCGTTGTCGAAAACAACATTCTGCTTTCGCCAATCCGTGTCAAAATGAGGGTGATCAAAATCGTATTCTGCAATTTCCCACTTTTTTAGGTCGGATTTCTTGAACGCATCAATGAAGGGAAAGTCTACAGGATCGGCTGTTCCAACACTTGATGCCATAGATAAAATGGAAATAGAAAGAACCACACCCTTACCCACCATCGCTTTGCCCCCCAAAGCACCACATCTTCGCGGAGTATCCGCAAAATTGAGATAAATTTTATGGGAAGCTAGAGAGTGAAGCCACGCTCAGCAATCGTTGAGTTAACAATTGGTTAACAAAAAGCGCCGAACAGAATAACTGCACGGCGCCGAGTATTTAAAGATTGTGGTTCTTAACGATCCAAAACAACAGACTTGAAGTATTGGGACAAGAGCACGAATTCTTCTTCGGTCATCACTATCTCTTTTTCTATTTGAGACGTTTTTAGTTGCTGCTGTTTTAGAACGTCATTTTCAAGCTCTTGCAAAATCTCAGCAACCACATTTTCTTGGAAAACAGGTTGCTGTTCTTGCGGTTGGGGTCGTTCAACACTTGTTGCAATAGCTTGGTTGCCCTGTGGTTCCCCTTCGCCGAGTTGGATTAGCATAAGTGCTGTTTTTGCATCTAGCCCTATCTCGGTCATAAGATATTGCAGGCGTTTCGCCGTTTCCATTGCAGGATCTACAACCCTATCTGATTGCTCGGCAGCTTGCATCACTTTCTCGGTTTGCTGCACTTGAGGCGTTGGATTTAAGGTTGTTTGGGCCAAACCAGTTTGTGTTTGATGCTGCACAGGTTGGCTCAGGCGTTGCAAATCGGCTTGAATCTGTGCTGAAGCGCGTTGCAAAGCTGCGATTTGATCTGAAACTGGTTGTTGCGTTGCGTTTTGCGGCATCAACTGAGCGATCGAACCAGCCATCCCTGCCTGTTGCGATGTCTGTGCTGGCTGTGCAGGTACGTTTTGCTGCTCTGCTTGGCTTGTTTGGTTTCGGTCCATCAATAATTCTCGAAGGACTTTGAGTTCCGATTTGACCTCGTCTACTTCTGATTGGTTGCTTGAAGCAATTGTTGGTTGAACCTGTATCTGTAGCGGTTGGGGCGCTTGCTGGAATTGAGTCTGACCCAGGTTGTTTTGCCCAGTTGGAAAGTTCTGCGGCTGTGGCATGGGAGATTGCCAAGTGGATGCTTGCGTTACCGATGCATCAGAACCGACAGCATTTGGTACGGGCCACCCACGTGGTAGAATCGAATAGTCCTGACGCGCTGCAACCCATCTTAAATATGCGCTAACAGCCAAAAAACCTGAGAGTGAAATGCGGTCTTTTTCGTTGTCGCCGCGCCGCACAATCAGGTCACCTCCTGAGGACAGAAGCAATTCCAATTGTGTTTCGAGCGGTTGCAAGATCCTTTCCGGAACCTCGATCTCGGACACGCCTTCGGAGACAAAAAACCGATCTCCGGTTTGGACATCGTCAATTTTCAATTGCATTTGCCCACGACTGTTCAAAATCACTGAAAGAGCGCCTTTGCGTCCCATACAAGAATAGGTGCGCGGTCGGCAAATAACCTCAAAAACGTCCGTATCAAGACGGGGCGTTGGGGCAAACCGTGCATATCCATCGGGGTCAAATCTAAAGTAGACCCCCTGAACCAAGCCTTCTTGAAAAGTAGGCCACCCAAATGCACCGCGCAATGATTGCTGTGCTTCCCTGGCGCCAATAGCAAAAGGGATGGATGTGTCAATTATCGCATTTTCAGATGCAAACGGTGCTTGATCCACTATGTTTGGATCTGTTTGCTGCGTTTGTGCCTGCGTCATTGTGCCAAAGGATACGGCGATTGCTGTAAGAATGGGTGTAAGGTTTCGCATTAGAAATCCGCCTGTGTTTGTACTGAATGGCGTAACGCCGGAAGCCAGTCGCTTTCTTGAGGAGGGTCTGGATATTGGCGGCGTTCGCGAACATCTTGATCACGAAAGGCCGTATACCAAACTTCGGTGTCGCCCGTGTAAGGCGTTAGAATTGTGCCCTGCACTTTGTGCAAAAGCGATGTGAGGATGATACCGTTGTTATTGGCCGTGTAGATTGCAACGCGCCCTTGGCCACGTTCGTACAGACCTTCGTACATGCCATTTTCTGGATCGTACAATTCGATGATCGCGTCATAGAGCACGTCTGTGTATTCAGTTTCCCAAAGCGCCCAAAGACCTAGGGCCGCCTTTGCCGCCACTGCCGCGTGGTCTGGCACGTAATCACCGCGTGGGGTAACGGTATTCCACGGATATCCATCCGAAAAAATCGTATCATAGGTAAAGTAGGGTGGCCCTTTTACATTGTGTTCTGAACGTGCTGTCATAAAGCCGGTGCGACGCCAGCGATTTTCTTGAACTTGGTAAATACGGTCAGCAAATTCAGCGCGCCATCCATCAGAATGCAACCACTCTGGAGATGTGTCATCGTGGGGCAAGTCGAAACCAAGTTCTAGGCCGTCCTGCAAATAAGACTCTGTCACCACATAGTTTTGGCTGTGAAACACGCGTGGATCACGTCCATCGTAAGGAACCTGAATTCCAAAAATCGAAGCCGTCAGAAAAGGTTCGGCGCGGTGCGCAAGGAGCGGTTTAAACCCCCAAAGCGCAAATCCTTTTGCGGCATATTCCTCGTACCCTAACCGACCTTCTTGTGCATAAACTGTTTCACCTGTTTCTTTGTCGACATATGCGCCAAACAACAGGCCTTCTTTGTCTACAGTATTCGCAAAATCCCATTTCAGTAGGACCGAGTCTATGGTGTTCGCCAAATGTGGGTAACGGTTTTTAAGAATGCGCATCCAGACCAAAAACCGGCCGATATCTAAGGCTGAAAAACCGATTTCTCCTGGCTTATTGGTATAGTCCACCTTCGCGCCAGTTTTGGTATGGTACACTTTGTTTGGCATTTCCTTGCGGAACAATTCCAGGCTTTTGATCGTTGTCAAAAGTTGCGTCATGCGTTTGTCGAATTCTGGCTTTTCGATCAAACACAACTCGTAAGCTGCCGTTGCCCCCGCCATATAAGACGCCGTGTCCCACAAAGTCGTCGACGGATAATTACCAACGGAATTTGCAAGACCCGTTGTTTCTTGAGTGAATTTTTCAAAGTAATGCCACGCAACCTTTGCCGCCCGCATTTCGCGTTCATTCAAAAAGCCACGTCGGTCACGGTACTGCCGAACATATTCGTTACGCACAGTGTACCCAGTGGGTTGTTCCAAACCGCGGTCCAGTTTTTCAAAATAGTCTTCGTTCATTTCGCACATCCGTGGCGGTTTTTCCCGCATTGGCAAACCGTGTTTCAGGCTGGTTGTGACGCTGGGTAGGTTGCCACGCATGAGGGCAGGAATTTGATCCAAATCACTGCCGGCGATGATTGGAATGATCTCTTCTTCTTGTGCAAGAAAGATAGTTTTAGCGGTACTGCCGATGGCATAAATAGTGCCTGAAAGCACCACGATAGAGGCGATTAGAACACCCGTTCCAAAGCCGCCGCCGCGTCGCGATTTACCATTGTGTGACTGATTCTGCTGCATACGAATTTCGTCCTCTCGTTGCATGCACTTAATCCGATCAGGGTTAACAAAGAGCGAAGGCAGGAGAATTAACCGCACCAATCATTTGTTAACCGAAAGGGCCTAGAGATTGAGACAAACGAGCAGTCAGGAAAGTAGAACCCATGTCGCAAAACGCGCAACCCACAACGGCGGACACTTCTAATAACCACCAAATGATGAGTGATCCGACGGGTTTGGACACACAAGATATTTCGATGGATCCCGTCCAAATGATCGACCGATCTGCCCCGACTTGGGCGCAGCCGTTATCGTGGTTTTTTGCGAGTGGTTCTGCAATTTGCATTCTCAGCATCTGTGTGATGACAGTATTTTTTGCAGACCTGTCCGTAAAAGTGCAGCAGCCGTTAGTGGCGATTCTTTTGGCGGGTCTCGGTGTGATTCCTGTTCTCGGAATCCTCATTTTCGAATTTTCTCATGCCAAAGCACTTGCGGGGTATCGAATCTTTCGGGAGCGAACAGAAGTCGTGGCACAAGCGTTCGTTGCCCTTGTTGCCTTTGTGTTGCTCACGTTCATTCATCCCGTACTTGGGCTGGCGATCCCCATAGGAACCGTGTTGATTTTTGGGATTAGTCGCCTGTTGAATCGGTTTTCGCGGCGTGAACCGATGTGGGATTTCCTACCCTCCGAGGCGATTTCTGTCTTTGCAGGTCGCGACAATATTGGGAAAAATTTGACGCTTAATGCACCTTTAGCACCTGCGCTGCAAAACAGTTATATTCGTGCGGCTGCGTGGTTCGCATTGGTATTGTCTTTAGGGTGTAGCAGCTGGCTTGCGGCAAGTGAGATCGTGGCGCCTGCTGCAACCGTTGCGGTTGCGTTGATTACGTTTTGGAGTGTGCACGCATTAGGGCGTTTCATTATACAAGGTGGGTCGAAAAATCCGTTGGAAGTTGGCCTTGCGGCCAATGTGACTCGTGTTCGCGTCGCACCCGATCCCGAATCTGAAGTTCATACAAGCGGCCTACGCGTCGAAGGTTTGACAGTATTGAACGGAGATAAAGCACCAATTATTTCGGATGTTCGATTTCAAATAGAACCCGGGCAAGTTTTGGGCTTGATTGGCCCACCAGGCGCTGGGAAAACCACGTTAATGCAAGCGCTTATCAGCCCTTATGATCTGTCAAATCTTGACGTCAGAGGTGCTGTGCGATTGGGAGAAACAGATCTGTGGGAAAGGTCAAATCGACCTTCGAATGTTCCTGCTTTGATGTTTCCTTCTGTTCCTTTGATTTTGCCAACGTCGGGCGCAAACAACTTGTCGTTCTTTGAAACAGGATCCTTGTTGGAACAAGGTAAACGCATTTTGGAACAACTGGTATTTGCAACTGATAGTGTAGACAAAATTTGCTTGGCGCCTGATGCAACCAAACTTTCCGCTTCCGAACAAAAAGCACTGGCTTTTGCGCGTGGATTTTTGATGTCACCGCATCTCTACCTGTTGGATCGGCCTGAAGATGGCGTTTCTGAAAAGCTGATGGGTGCTATGGTTGCGCGTATGCGGCAAGAATGTCGTGCGGGCCGCAGTTTTATTATTGTAACAGAAAACCGTGCGATGCTGGATATCTGTGACAAGCTTATGATGTTGCACGACGGGCGTGTGGTCGACTTTGGTCCAGCGCATGAAATAAAGGCACGGCAGTCGTCGGGTTGGCAGAGGTTCGTTGGCGCGCGTAGTTTGGAAACGGAAGAGAATTTAGAGGCATGGGTGCGCTCGCACTTTAAGCGTGATGGGGACGAGATAAACCGCCGAAATGCTTGTGTGGTTGCGGCGGAACTGTTGGCCTTTTCGTGTCAGAACGTTGAACCGCTTAGCCATCAATCCATCAGTTTGGAATTCAAACATTTTGAAGGGCATTGCCTGATTAAGTTGATCGATCGCGATCTGCCCGTGTCTTCTGGTGTTTTGTCCCGAGCGGAAACAGAAGCTGCAGAAGTGGGCGGTGCTGGGCGATTGTCACCTTTAGCGGCGGTCTTCAAGTTATGTGCGACGGTGGATGCAACAGTGGAACAAGACCACCGTGTGATTCTAGCAAAACTTGACACCTATGATCCGCGCAAAACGGGTGGCAAACCTCCTGCAAACGTAGTGCAACCAGGCGACCAATCAGGAGCAATAGACCATGCGAATAAAGCGTGATCCCACGCCCAACGCGCGCCTTCGTTTGCAGCCTATTTTATGGGTTACATGGGCGGGTGTGTGTGTCTTGGCTCTATGGTGTGCAGGGTTTTATCTGTCGGGTGTCCTTCAAGTATCCCAATCCCAAAGCTTTGTTGGGACACTGAGACCAAACCAAACACCTTTGAAATTAAAATTACCAGCGGGTGTGCCGTTAAAGTCCATGCTCGTCCAAGCAGGAGAGAAGGTGCGTGCTGGTCAAACGGTCGCAGTTTTGGACCAGGCTGCAATGCGCGCAGAACTGGATCACATTGAGCGAAGCATCGCTGTGTCGCATGTTTTGCGCGGTTGCCTTTTGAACCCTTCTGAGGCCGCCGCCGAAACGTTATCCGAAAACGAAACGCAAAGATTGGCGTCAGACGAGCATGCTGAGCTGCAGGTTCTGATAAAAGCTGCGCAAGCGGATTGTGCGTCGGCTCTTCGCGCAGACACTTTGAAAAAGGTGCGGTTGGAGCGGGGTTTGGAACTCTTGCAGGAGAGGCTTATTTTGGTGAACCAAAAGCTGGCAATGGTTCTCGGCGTAAATGCTGACAAAGTGAAAAGAGGTGTTCATCCAGTATTGCGTGCCCACGCAAGTGTTTCGGTGGCCATGGAGCGCAATGAACTTTTGCAAAAATTACAAGCCGTGAAACATGAGTTGGATGCTTTGCGCGTTTCACAAGACCAAGCGCGTTTGGCGCGCGTGGCCAATTTGTCCAAAGACGTTGCTGTGAATTTAAAACATCAGGCAGTTTTGAAAACCTACCTTGAAAATCCGCGTTTGACCGTGCCTGAAAAAGGTATGATCGGCAGGGTACGCCCTGTTCCTGCTGGGACCCAATTTGAGGAAGACCAAACAATCCTTGAAGTTCATAGCGAAGCGGAAGCGCAATACATGGCCAATCTCCGTGTGCCACTCGCTCAGGTTGATGCGATGCCTGTTGGAACCGAAGTGCATGTATCGCTGGCTGGTTTCACAAAACCTGTGCCAAAACTGAAAGGTGTGATTGACCATTGGTTTGAAGGTGATAGCGAAACGGGTGTTCATTTCGCCATGGCCCGAATTCGCCTTACCGATGAAAGCCAAAAGGCTTTGTCCAATCCTAAAAACGGAATCGCGTTGCGCGGCACGTCTACTGCCTCTGTTATTCGGGCGGAGTTGGAACCAGTGTCGCTAAGAGCCACATTGGAAAATTCGGTCGCGCGCAAAACTGGCTGGGCAAGGACGCTTTTCGCAAGTCTAGGTTCAGGTTAAGCGGTTATGCCACGCCCAAAGTCAGCAATTGAATTAGGGTTACAACACCGACAGGTTTTCCATCTTCTATCACGAAGGCCGCAGAGATTTTGTTGCTTTGAAGCACATGCAAAGCGCGTGCGCTCAGACGCTCTGGCTCTAAGAATACCGAGCCCGGCGTCATAAGTGCTCGTGCATGGGTGTCCCACATCGCGTCTTTCATCGATCCTTCAGAGTTTGCTTCCATATACCGGCGAATGTCGCCATCGGTAATAACACCAAGAAGCGCACCCTTGGAATCTGTAACGCCAACGATGCCCAGCGTTTTTCGCGAAATTTCGCCCAAAACTTCGATGATGGGCGCGTCGATGTCCACGGTGGGCATATCGTCATCTTTGTACATGATATCGCGCACAGGCGTGAGAGCTGCGCCCAGTTTACCACCAGGATGAAAATCGCGAAAACTCTCTTCTGTAAAACCCTTCATCTTCAAAAGTGTGATGGCGAGCGCATCTCCAATGGCCAGTTGCAAGAGTGTGGATGTTGTTGGCGCAAGGTTATGCGGGCACGCTTCTGCGACTTTGGGTAGGACCAGCGGCGCATCAGAGGATCGCGCAAGTGTGCTATTCTCCCCACCTGTGATCGAAATCACGGGGACATCAAAGCGCCGCGCATAGCCCAAAATATCCGATAGCTCTTTGGTTTCGCCTGACCAGCTGAGCAGCATAACAACGTCTTGAGCATGGATCATTCCCAGGTCCCCATGGCTCGCCTCGGCGGGATGAACAAAGTAAGCGGGCGTGCCAGTAGAGGAGAAAGTCGCCGCCAGTTTGCGTCCGATTAGCCCGCTTTTGCCAACACCCGCCACGATAAGACGGCCCTTCATTTCAGAAATCAGCGACAGTGCTTTGTCGAGCGCGGCGCCTAATTCTGGCGTTTGGACCGCGGATATGACCGCCTGCAAGCCTGACAAGTTGGTGTCTAATGCGTCAATGATTGAAGCGTGGCGATCCATGGTTAACCTCTGTTTGAGCTTGAAAAGGAATTAGTGGGTCTGGCCATGCAGCACAACCCTTTGGTCCCTTGTCATCAATTCTGCAACAAACTGCTTTTCGGCTGCAAAATCATGCGGCACCTGCGCGGCGCTTCGACGGCCTGACAAGGACAGGCTGGCAAAAAAGTCGAACCCGAATAGATGAATTTCAGCGGCCTTAGATTTTGTGACCAGGTCAATCAACATTGCGCCTGTTGTGGGTGGCGCGTTAAGTGTCTGGGCCATTCCGTCCCAATCGGATTTGGGATGCAAGTAAAACCCTTTGGCCATTGCAATCCGCTGTCGGACGCGTTTGCGCTTTTTGGCCATCCAAAGCAGCCGATCAGGTGCGCGTGCGTCGATTATTGATTGATCCACGGGCATACCAAGTGCCAGCCATGTCGTCCTGCTTCCGTGGCTTTCTGGGCTGATCAAAGGGGCTGCGTGCATGCGGATGATAATGTCACAGGAGTCGATTTTCGCGCCGTGTGATTGCTGCGCCAAGCTGCGGGCATTGCCAATGATTGCAATAGTTTTCCCCGACAGCTCTGCCATCAGTGCCTTTTGGGGGGCGGAAAATTTTTGCAAGAAACCGTCGCCGAAGACCATGCGATTGAAAGGGAATAAAATGCTCATGGGGCTAACTCGAGCGCGGCGCAAATCTTATCAAGGAGTGGTGCGGGATCATTGATCGGCGGAAGCGCCTTGCACGCATTCTGAGCGAGTTTTTCAGACGTATCCAAAGCAGTTTGAAGCGCATTCGCAAGCGTATCAGGTGTTGAAATGATGCAGGCATTTGCTGAGCTAAGTGTCTCGAATTCGGGCGCAAAGTTTGCGGTCATTTCGCCAGTAACAATCGCGCTGCCTGCACGGATCGGTTCATATGGCGTATGACCGCCGATGTTGGGAACCAGCGAGCCCCCGATAAATGTCACCGAAGCAAGGGCGTAAAGCTGTGGCAACTGGCCGAGTGTTTCAACGACATAAATTGAACCGTGTGTACCGCTACCAAGAGGTTTAGGGTCCAGCCCCAGATTTCGTGCGATGGATTTTATGTCGGCGGACCGGTTAGGATGCCGAGGCACGAGGATCAATTTCAGGGAGTCATCGTCGTCGACCAATTTACAAAATGCGGCGAGGAT
>CALLAV010000197.1 GCA_938001995.1 uncultured Amylibacter sp.
TTGATCCGCTGCGATAAAGATGGAAACCCGACACCCTGCATCACGCAAAGGCGCAATGAAATGGGCCAGTTTATTTTCCTCACGCGCCACTTCCAGCCCGCCTTCGGTGGTGCGTTCTTCGCGTTTTTCGGGCACGATACATACCGCATGGGGCTTATGGCGCAGCGCAATCGCTTGCATTTCGTCCGTGGCCGCCATCTCAAAGTTGAGGGGCAGCGTCAGCCCCTCCATAAGCGCTTCAATATCAGGATCCGTAATGTGGCGGCGATCTTCGCGCAGGTGCGCGGTAATCCCATCCGCGCCTGCCGCTTCGGCCAACAGGGCCGCGCGCAAAGGGTCAGGTGTGTCGCCGCCCCGCGCATTGCGCACAGTTGCAACATGGTCAATGTTCACACCCAGTCGAAGTTTTCCCACAGACATGAAACGTTCCTTATTCTGCGTTTTGCTGCCGTTTGGCGCGCAATTCCTGAAATTTTGCCAACATCGCGCCCTTACGGCGTTTCTGGTAGGCCCCGATCATCGGCTTGGACACAAAATACATACCAACGGCGCACAGGAACCCCGGCGCAATGCCACCGACCAGATAGGGCAGAAACACATCGTAAAACACAGCATAGACGCCTTCCCACGGGCTCGGCTCATATCCGAACAATGACTTGGTGTTCGCCCAAACCGTGCCCCAGGTTTCCGCGACCCCGTGTTTGACCTTGGCCCAAACCCGTTCTTCACCAGCATCGCCGAGCATCCACAACCCCAGCCGATAACTGATCGGTGCGATAAATGGAAACGTGATTGGATTGCCCACAAATGTCCCAAGCAGCGCCGACAAAACATTGCCACGCAGCAGATAAGCCAGACCAGCGGCCAGAAAAAAGTGCAGCCCAAACATGGGTGTGAAAGTCACAAACGTCCCGCAGGCGATCCCAAGGGCAATCTTGTGAGGTGTATCGGGCAAGCGTTTAATGCGGTGTTTCACATACTCAAAGGCGCGCTTCCATCCCGATTTGGGATAGAAGAACTCTGCAATTGATTGCAGCCACGTCCTTTGCTTCCGCCGTTTGAACACGCGCAGCGCACCCTTCTTGTTTAGTTAACAAAGTCTTAGCGCCCCCTGCACCGCAGCGCTAGGACACCAGATCACTCTGACTGATAGTTTCGGTTTTTGCGCAACACCTGCGCCACATCCGAATCGGCCTCAACAGCCGTCAGGACGTGCATAAGGTGTTCCACATCGCGAACCTCTATATCAATCGTCATTCTATAAAAATCGGGTTTCCGATCCGTGAACTCTAGGTCTGATATATTCGCGTTCTGCTCGCCTACAAGGGTACAAATGCGGCCAAGCACACCCGCATCGTTCGTCATGGTCACTTCGATGGTGGCATTTTGGTCCGCCGTGCGGCCGCCCTCTGGCCAATGTAGATCGATCCAACGGTCGGTTTCCTCTTCGTAATCGATCAGCTTTTCACAATCGATCCGATGCACCAAAACACCGCGCCCGCGCGTCGCGATCCCCACAATGCGTTCCCCTGGCAATGGCTGGCAGCATTCCGATGGTTGCGCATATTGATCCGCCGCAAGGCCAACGATCCGCGCCGTTGGTTCCTCAACGCCGATCTCGTCCACGCGCATCAATTCAGGGTACAGAACCTCGATCAGCTCTTTACCCGTCATTTCGGCGCTGCCCATCTTGGCCAGCAGTTCTTCGGTCGAATTTATCCCCATATGCGTCGCCGCTGTCGCCAACGCTTTGTCTGTCGCTTTCTTCCCCACACGTTCCAACGCGACGCGAGCCAACTCGCGTCCCAAACGCACAAAGCCTTCGCGGTGTTCTTCGCGCAACGCCTTACGAATAGCGGATTTTGCACGGCCTGTGACAGCGATGTCCATCCACGTGGATTGCGGGCGTTGCCCATCCGCCGTTGTCACCTCAACCGATTGCCCATTGCGCAATCGTGTCCACAATGGCACCCGCCGCCCGTCCACCTTGGCCCCAACGCAAGCAGAGCCAATCCGCGTGTGAATGGCATAGGCGAAATCAATCGGAGTCGCCCCACGTGGCAACTGAATTACATCGCCCTTGGGGGTAAAACAAAAAACCTGATCGGCGAACATGTCCAACTTCACATGCTCAAGGAACTCCTCGTTCATGTCGTTGTTGGCTACGTGTTCCGTCAGATCCGCCAACCATTTGAACGGATCCACCGCAAACGGGTTTTCCGTGCGTTCACCGTCGCGGTACGACCAATGCGCCGCCACACCTGACTCTGCCACGTCGTGCATTTGCCGTGTGCGGATCTGGATCTCGACGCGTTTGCCATCACGCCCAGACACAGTGGTGTGAATAGAGCGATAGCCGTTCGATTTTGGCTGGCTTACATAATCCTTGAACCGCCCAGGAACCGCGCGCCAACGCCTGTGCACAAGGCCAAGGGCTGCATAGACATCGTCTTCTGATTCCGTAATGATCCGAAATCCAAAGATGTCCGACAGGCGCGAAAAACCTTCTTTCTTTTCCTCCATCTTACGCCAGATGGAATAGGGCTTCTTCTCGCGGCCGAATACTTCGGCGGTGATGCCCGCCTTGCTTAAAACATCGCGAATGTCTTGGGTGATCTGCGGCGTTACATCACCCGTTTCTTTGCGCAGCGTTAAGAAACGGCGCATGATGGAATTGCGCGCCTCGGGGTTCAGCACCCGAAACGACAAATCCTCCAGCTCTTCGCGCATCCACTGCATACCCATGCGGCCCGCAAGCGGTGCATAAATGTCCATCGTCTCGTGGGCTTTGCGTTCCTGCTTGTGCGACACCATATGGCGAATAGTCCGCATGTTGTGCAGCCGATCCGACAACTTCACCAGAATCACCCGCACATCCTTGGACATGGCCAACAACAACTTGCGAAAGTTCTCGGCTTGTTTGTTGTCTTTGGACGACAATTCCAGATTGGTCAGTTTGGTGACCCCATCAACCAGATGGGCCACTTCTGGCCCAAACAGATTGACCACGGCTTGGAACGTGGATTTCGTGTCTTCGATCGTGTCGTGCAACAAGGCAGTGATGATCGTGTCATCATCCAACCTTTGTTCGGCAAGGATCATGGCAACTGCGATGGGGTGGGTGAAATACGGCTCGCCCGAATGACGGAACTGCCCGTCGTGCATCGCAAGGCCATAGTCATAGGCCGCTGTGATCCGTTTGGCATCACAGTTCGGGTTATACGTGCGCATCAAGTCGATTAAGACCTGTACGCTTTGAATTTCTTGGCTTTTTTGAACCTCGGTCCCCACGGGACCTTACTTCATTTCTTGCGCTTCCATCAGCGCACGAAGCAGGTTTTCCTCGGACATGTCGTCCTCTGGTTTATCCTGTTCCGTACCCATCAGCAGCGCCATCTGGTCTTCTTCTGGCTCGTCCACTTCGATCTGAGTCTGGTGGCTCTCGATCGCGGCTTCGCGCAGTTGTTCAGATGTGAGTGTTTCTTCTGCGATTTCACGCAGAGCAACAACTGGGTTCTTATCGTTGTCGCGTGGGACAGTGATTTCCCCACCAGTCGAGATTTCACGCGCACGATGCGCAGCAAGCATCACCAACTCAAAACGGTTAGGGATTTTGTCTACACAGTCTTCTACAGTTACGCGTGCCATGGGTCACCTCGGTTTAGCGGGATATCAAGGCTGCGGAATTAGACCGTTTCTTGAGGGATTGCAAGGCCAAAGCGGGTTAAAATGCAACCTAAAGGGATTGATTTATCGGACGTATTTCTGCCAGCTCTGCAACGCTGAAGTCTGCCAACATTGCATCCAACGAAACACCGGTCACGGGATGTACCCAATCTGGGGCCACATCGCGCATTGGAACCAGAACAAACGGGCGATCCTGAACGCGCGGATGGGGAAGGATCATCTGTTCGGGTGCGCGGGTCATCTGCTCGCTTAGCGGCATCGTGCGCCACGTTTGGTACACGCCTTCATTTGGCAAAATAGATCCATCAAAATCAATCAGATCCAAGTCCAAAACACGGGCTTCCCAACGCTGGTCTCGTGTGCGGCCTGCGTCTGCCTCTACCTCGTGTAAAATGGCCAACAACGACCCTGCATCCAAAGCAGTCTCTGCCCGCAGAACACCGTTTACAAAATCAGGCCCAGAGCCCGTCGGAAATGCAGGTGTTTGATAAAATTCGCTTGTTTCAACCTTGAATAGACCTTTTCTTGACAATGCACGTAAAGCCACGTTTATTACCTGAACTGACACGCTAAAATCACCAGATTTGTTCGATCCGAACGCAATTAAACATTTTGATTGTTCATTTGTTAAATTTTGGTGTTGCAGTGCCAAATTATATTCCTATTTTCCCCACAGTTTAGCTGGGTCTACAACACGCAATACTCGACACCGCACTGGCTGAACAGACATTTTGGAAGGATCATTTATGTTCTATCGCGACGAGCGTCTGGCATTGTTCATTGACGGCTCTAATCTTTATGCCGCTGCCAAAGCATTGGGCTTTGACATCGACTACAAACTTCTCAGAACGGAATTTATGCGACGCGGGAAATTGCTCCGTGCGTTTTATTATACTGCTCTGCTGGAGAGTGACGAATACTCGCCCATTCGCCCCCTTGTGGATTGGCTGAACTACAACGGCTTTAACATGGTTACGAAGCCCGCCAAGGAATACACCGACAGCATGGGTCGCCGTAAGGTTAAGGGCAACATGGATATCGAACTTTGTGTTGATGCCATGGAACTCGCGCCGCATGTGGATCACATCGTGATCTTCTCGGGCGACGGCGACTATCGCCCGCTGGTCGAAAGCCTGCAACGCAACGGCGTTCGCGTATCGGTTGTGTCCACCATTCGCAGCCAACCGCCGATGATTTCTGATGATCTGCGCCGCCAAGCGGATAACTTTATCGAGTTGGACGAACTGCGCGACGTGATCGGCCGTCCACCGCGCCCTGATGCGCCTGATATGGAAAACGCAGAACCAGAGATGGAAAGCGACTAAATTTTCCGCAGCCAAATCAAAGAAACCCGCCACATCGGCGGGTTTTTTTATGTCTGCTCTTTGCGCCAAACGGACGGGGCGACGCCTTTTACACGCAAAAACTCGCGGTTAAAGTTGGACTTGGTGTTAAAGCCAGATTGAAACACCACTTCAGTGATGCTGGTCTCGGTTTCGGACAACACGCGGCACGCTTCTTCGATCCGCAACCCATTCACATATTGCGACACGTTCTGATCTGTTGCCTGATTGATAGCCTTGGACACGTCGCGTGCTGGCATCGTCAAACGCCGTGCAATTCGTGTGAGGTTGATATCAGGATCGGCAAACAGCCGTTCAGTGCGCACCAAAGCGTCCACTTTTGGAAATAACCCTGCGTGATCGGTATCCGTCTGCTCAAGGCGTCTCTTCCCACGTCCAAACAAAAACCAAAGAACCCCAAGCACTGTCAGCGACCCAGTTGACGCAACCCCAGCAATCTTGCCGGTGTTCGCACCGCTCGTCACCGCAAAGTCATACCCGATGATCACATCCGTTATACCCGACACGAAAAGAACTGCCGCCATCACCCAGATCAGCGATACCGCCACCCGCGCCGTGTTCAGGTTCGCCCACGCCAACCCATCAGGCCCGCGCAGCGCCAAACGCACCAACAGTCCCACGTAGATCAAATTCGCAATTCCAAGCGACAAGTCCATCGCCTCGATCCACAGTGGGATTGAAAAACACACAGCCATCAATGGCAGCATATGAATAGCAACGGGCCAGCCAAGTGCAGGGCGACGAAACGCTAAATACCCCAAAGGCGGAATCAGCGCCGCCGTGAACGGCTGCACCTCGCGCAGGATATCCGTGCCATAGCCAAACCGCGTTCCCACCAGAATTTCCTGAAACGCGAACAGGGCCAAAAACCCGACAGGCCAGCCCCAACGTGGCGTTTCGCTCCGCCACACCACAAAGGCCAAGGCCAGCGAAAGGGCTGCAAAAACATAGGTTAACGGGATCATTAGCATTCGAGTTCGTCCTTCGGATTGGGTCTATCTATGTCCTAAATCACGATTGCGGACGACCAAAATCACGATCTAGGACGCATTCTTTTACGTGGTTCGCCAGTTTGACCTCATCGTTCAACCAAACAAAGGATCAAACACATGACACGGACTTTCACACTCACCGCCACACTACTGGCGAGCGTTGCTGCAACATCGATTAACGCTGCGGGTTACATCACAGCCCCTGTTCCTGCACCACACCGCGACCAACCGCTGACGGCGCACATTTGGTATCCCGCAAAAGACGACGGGGCGAAAATTGTGCTCGGTCAAAATGCGGTATTCACGGGCCATACCGTTTATGCGGGGGCCACCGCGAAAGAGGCAGAATATCCCATCGTTGTTCTGTCGCACGGATCTGGCGGCAACGCGCCAAACCTTTCATGGATCGCTGCCAGCTTGGCAGATCAAGGCATGATCGTGATCGCCGCCAACCATCCTGGCACCACATCAGGGGACAGCAGCCCAGAACGCACGCTCAAAACATGGCTGCGCCCTGCGGACCAGTCCGCCCTGATTGACCTTGCCGAGGCGGGCCTTCCGAACGGGATCAAAGCAAACACCACGCGCGTTGCCTCGATGGGTTTTTCGCTTGGCGGGTATACCGCGCTCGCCACAGCGGGCGCGCGCGCATCCCAAAAAGACTACATCGCCTATTGTGATGCAAATTACGGCAAGCTGGATTGCGCATGGTTCAACAACGCAAACATCGATTTCAACACAATCGACACCGAACGCTATGAACAATCAAACCGTGATGCGCGGGTGACCGCTGTTGTTGCGATCGATCCCGCAGTGGCCCAGGCCTATCAGGCCGACAGCCTTGCTGCGTTTGATCTGCCCGTTCAGATCATCAACCTTGGCAGCGAAGGACAGATCCCGCTTGCCGTGGATGGTGCCGCGATCAAAGCCGACTTGCCCAGCGCCCAGTTAGAGTTCGTTGAGGGTGCGACACATTTCTCATTCCTTGGAGAATGCACTGGCAAAGGCTGGCTGCTCATCAAAATGGCAGGCGAAGACCCCATCTGCACCGAGACAGGTTCGCGAGAACGCGCGGACATCCACCAAGAATTGCGCGGTAAAATCGGCGCTTTCTTGACCGAACATCTAATCGAGGCCCCTGATGGCACATAACATAAGACGCGCCATATTAGCAGTTAGCGCACGCATAACCCGCCTGCTGACATGGTGGAACAGATGCGCCATGCTACCCTGACCAACCACGCGGCCCTTCCCAATGGGCCGCGTTTTTCGGTATACTTCTATTATGCTGACCCGCGACGACTTTAACGCTTTTTGCACCTCTCTCAAACAAACCACTCATGTGGTTCAGTGGGGCAATGCAGACGTGTGGAAGGTCGGTGGCAAGGTTTTTGCCATTGCGGGTTGGAACGACGGCGCGGATGCATATGTGTTCAAGGCATCCGACATCGCATACGAGGTTCTTCAGGACCAACCAGGCATCCGCCCTGCCCCGTATATGGCATCACGCGGGATGAAATGGCTGCAAGTATACGGTGAACCAGGGCTTTCTGACAAAGAGTTGAAGTCTCATAT
Organism: uncultured Amylibacter sp.; assembly: GCA_938001995.1. Taxonomy (GTDB): domain Bacteria; phylum Pseudomonadota; class Alphaproteobacteria; order Rhodobacterales; family Rhodobacteraceae; genus Amylibacter. Next base: position 7,619 of record CALLAV010000197.1, read on the forward strand.
TTCGCTGTCTTACGACATGGTTGTGGCGAAACTAACGAAAAAGAAACGATCAGAGCTTAATTTGTAAGCCTCAATGCTTGCATGAAGCGCAACGCTCCCCTAAACCGACCCAACGTCAGCTAACGCACGGAACCTATCCTCTATGGCAAATGCCCTCCGCGCGGAAGAATTCGCTGCACCATCCTACCCTGCCGAAAAAACAACCCGTGACTGGGCGCAAAGCCTGATAAAGTATCGACGTCCCAACAACAGTCGGGCCATGACAGAGCTGTGTATCACGCTCTTCCCGTTCCTTGCTCTTTGGGCGCTTGCTTGGTGGTTTATTGCGATTAGCCCAGTTGTGTCTGTCGCCATCGCTTTGTTGAACGGTCTTTTCCTTGTCCGCCTTTTCGCGATCCAGCATGACTGCGGTCATGGTGCGTTTATCGCCAACAGCCAGCTTGCAAACTGGATTGGGCGTTGCTTGGGTGTCTTGACGCTAACGCCTTATGCGGTTTGGCGCAAAACCCATGCCCATCACCATTCGACCTCTGGCAATTTGGATCACCAAGGCATGGGTGATGTGGTCACGCGCACTGTCACAGAATACGCCGCGTTGTCGGTGTCTCAGAAATTTGTGTATCGCCTGTACCGCTCGCCTGTCGTATTGTTCGGCCTTGCACCCGCCTATCTGTTTGTGTTGCAAAACCGCCTGCCCATTGGGTTTATGGATCAGGGGGCAGCGCTTTGGGTTTCCGCGATGGGAACCAATGTGATGATCGCAATCGTTGTGTCCTTGATCGTCTATTTTGGCGGCATTTGGCCTTTGGTCTTTGTGTTCACACCCACCGTACTTGTGGCCGCCACAGTTGGTGTTTGGTTGTTTTTCATTCAGCACCAATTCGAAGACGGCCATTTTGATCACGATGAAGATTGGGATATCCAAGACGCCGCGTTCCACGGATCATCCCATTACAAATTGCCGTCTGTGCTGAATTGGCTCACCGCGAACATTGGTATTCATCACGTTCACCATCTGAACTGCCGCATTCCGTTTTACCGCCTACCAGAAGTCCTAAAGGACCACGATGCTTTGGCGCACATGCAGACAATTACGCTCAAACAGAGCTTTCAATGCGCGCGCCTGCACTTGTGGGACGAAAACCAGCGCAAATTGCTGTCTTTTGCAGATGCCCGCGCGTTGTCCACCTCGGCCTAGACCCCGCGCGTGGTTCGCGCTACCTATTGGGCAAGGATGATCGCGAAGGCCCAAGCTCATGACAAAACCAGCCCTTAACCTTTACCTCGCTGCCCCGCGCGGCTTTTGTGCTGGCGTAGATCGCGCGATCAAAATCGTAGAAATGGCGATCGAAAAATGGGGCGCGCCTGTCTACGTGCGCCACGAAATTGTGCACAATAAATACGTGGTGGACAGTTTGCGCGACCAAGGTGCCGTGTTTGTGGAAGAATTGGAAGAATGCCCAGATGATCGCCCTGTGATCTTTTCCGCTCACGGTGTGCCAAAGTCTGTGCCAGCCGCCGCTGCGGCGCGCGAAATGGTCTATGTGGACGCCACATGTCCACTGGTCAGCAAAGTCCATATCGAAGCAGAACGCCACCATTCCAACGGATTGCAAATGGTGATGATCGGCCACGAAGGCCACCCAGAAACTGTTGGCACAATGGGCCAACTCCCAGACGGCGAAGTGCTGTTGGTTGAAGTTGCGGCAGACGTCGCAAATCTTGATCCTCGCGATCCAGACAAGCTGGCCTATATCACGCAAACAACGCTGTCTGTGGACGACACAATCGAAATCGTGGACGCCCTGAAATCCCGGTTCCCCGCAATCGTTGGCCCCCACAAAGAAGACATCTGCTACGCCACCACAAACCGCCAAGAAGCGGTCAAAGCCGTCGCCCCCAAAATCGACGCGCTCCTCGTGATCGGTGCGCCGAATTCATCAAACTCCAAACGTTTGGTCGAAGTAGGCAAAACCGCAGGCTGTTCCTATTCGCAACTGGTCCAACGGGCCACAGACATCGATTGGCGTTCTCTGGAAGGCATCAAATCCATCGGCATTACCGCAGGGGCCTCCGCCCCCGAGGTCCTGATTAACGAAGTCATAGACGCCTTTAAAGACCGCTATGACGTCACATCTGAAATCGTAGAAACCGCCGTAGAAAACGTCACCTTCAAGGTTCCCCGCGTGCTGCGCGACACAGCCGCCTGATGCAGCTACCGCCCAGAACACCCGCCGCGCTGACGGCGCTGGGCGCGGCCCCGTTTGTGATTGGTGCAATCGGCGCTTACACCGACACCGTTCTTACGCTTTTCCCCTATTCCA
>CALLAV010000198.1 GCA_938001995.1 uncultured Amylibacter sp.
CCACAAAAAAGCCCCAGCGCAAAGCTGGGGCAAGTGGGCTGCGAGCAGTCGTGCAGCCGAGGCAGGGTAGGGCAGGGCAGCCCTAGCCAGAACTGAAACTATTGCAAATTCGGATCGCGTGGGACCAACGCGCCAGAGCGCGGGTCAAACCGCAACGTCAAAATCGGACGCCCGTCTACTTTGGGCGCCGCGTGAACCATATTGTGTTCGCGCAGATCAACGACGGTCTTTGGACGGTGCATACGGTTTGCAGAGTTCAGGAAGTCAGTCGATTTGATCGGTGTCATTTTTTCATCCTTTGCAGTTAAAGACACTACATAAGGTATGTATCGAAAATGTAGCGGCAAGGTTTAGTGTGTAACGGTTTCGTGAAATTTCACAAGCCGCTGAAAATACTAGGTAATTTCAACTACAAATTTTGCTTCACATGACAAACTTACACGCCAAGATTGATAGTGATGCGAATAAGTGTCGCCCTGACGAGAAGACTTAACGCGTTAAATTTTGTCCGTGTGGCCAGTTTCTAACAGATATGAAAGACTTAGCGCACCAGCTTATCAATCGCCCGCATACTCCCTAAAGCCTTGTCATAGACCAAAGTCAGGATACGGCGTGCAGGGGGTGTTTTAGCCACTTGCGGCACAGCCCGAATGGACGCGGCAGCGGCGGTTGAAGCAAGAAATGTACGACGTGTGAGCATGATGGCCCCTCCTGTGTTATGCCTTAGATGGGAAGCATTTCGTATGTTTTCAAGGGGTTCAGCCCTTGAAGGCCCCTGCCTGATGGTGTTCAAAGGGGCAGAGTGCGAAATAGGGAGAGCATCATGAGTGGGCCAATTTACACAGATGTGGTTGCGGGATTGCCCGCAACGGTGCCCTTTGTGGGACCCGAAACCCAAGAGCGCGCGCGCGGGCGCGGGTTTTCGGCGCGTCTTGGGGCGAATGAGAACGTGTTTGGACCGTCGCCGCTGGCAATCCACGCGATGCAAGAGGTCGCAGGTGAGGTGTGGCAATACGGTGATCCAGAGAACTTCGATCTGAAACAGGCGCTTGCGGCACATCACGGTGTCGGCATGGAAAACATCGTTGTGGGCGAGGGCATTGACGGTTTGCTTGGGTATTTGTGTCGCATGGTTGTAGAGCCGGGCGTGAAGATTGTGACCTCGCTTGGGGCGTATCCGACATTCAATTTTCATGTAGCGGGCTATGGTGGGGATTTGGTGACGGTTCCTTACAACGGGGATTATGAAGATCCTGTAGCGCTGATGAATAAGGCCACTGAAGTCGGCGCGCGGTTGGTGTATCTGGCGAACCCAGACAATCCGATGGGAACCGTCCATTCGGCGGAAGTAATTCAAGCGGCGATTGATGCTGTTCCAGAGGATTGCTTGCTTGTCTTGGACGAGGCCTATGTGGAATTTGCCCCTGCGGGCACGGCGCCCGACCTTGATATCGATGACCGCCGCGTGATCCGTATGCGCACGTTTTCAAAGGCTTATGGCATGGCTGGCGCACGGGTGGGCTATGCCATTGGGCAAGAAGAGGTGATCAATGCGTTCAATAAAATCCGCAATCATTTCGGAATGTGCCGGATCAGTCAGGTAGGCGCGTTAGCCGCGTTGAAGGATCAGAATTACCTCCGCCAAACCGTGAACGCTGTGGCTGTAGGACGCAAACGGATAGAGATGATTGTGACAGAGCAGGGCCTGAGCGTTGTGCCGTCTGCGACGAATTTTGTGGCGATAGATTGCGGGCAGGATGCAGCTTTTGCCAAGGCGGTTCTGGATCAATTGATCGCACGCGATATTTTTGTACGCATGCCTTTTGTTGAACCGCAGAACCGCTGTATTCGCTTGTCCGTCGGGCAGCAGGCGGATCTGTCCTTGTTCGAGTTGCAGTTTCCACTCGCGCTCGAAGCTGCGTCTGAAGGATAGTTTCAGAGAATTGTGGTTAACGTCGCAAGGGCGGCGATTTCGCCGATTTGTTGGCAACCGCCCAGAATGTCTCCTGTGTAGCCTTCGATCCGTCGCCATGCGAGATAGCAAAGTGGCAAGCATACAAGGACGGCAATTGCCATCGTGGGCAGGGCCAACAGGCCGATACTGGCCACACACAGAATGAGCGTCAGCAGGGTTGCGATGATAGCAACTGGGGCAGTGACAAGACCGACTGTGGCGGCCAATCCACCCGGGCGGGCCAGCGGCATACCGTACATCACCAACACCATTGGCAGGCGCGAGGCAGCACCAACGGCGATAAAAGCCCAGATCCAATCGACTGTGACAACTGCGTCATAGCCCGACCACCGTGCCAGAATCGCAATCCCAAGAGCGGCCGCGCCAAACGCGCCAATGCGGCTGTCTTTCATGATTTCTAATCTGCGTTGGATCGTGGTTCCACCGCCCAGCCCATCCGCGCAATCGGACAGGCCGTCTTCGTGTAATGCCCCTGTCAACAGCATCAGCGTGCCGAGTGCGGCAGAGGCTGCCATGCCTGTTTGAACCCCCAGCGCGGCCAACGCGAGTGCAATTGTCCCCGCAATAAGCCCCAAAACCGCCCCGACAAACGGATAGGCCCAAGCCGCCCGCGCGGCCCTTTCACCCGTCTTTGCATGGTCCACAGGCAACGGAATGCGGGTGAGCAACGTGAACGCAGCGGGGATGTCGATGGGTTGAACATCCAGTTTTGTGAACCAATTTTCTTGCATGTCGCTCCTAGGCGCTAAGCTATCGCGAATCCGATTTCCCTGTGGGGAATTTATGGGTAAAGACGATTGCAAACAATGACGCATCTGCGCGGG
>CALLAV010000199.1 GCA_938001995.1 uncultured Amylibacter sp.
TTCCCGCCCGAATGCCAAAAGCATTTTTCGTCCCAATAAAACCCTGTGCGCATTGTGCCTCGCCCTTAAAGAATCGCCTTTCAGTGTGGCAGGGGCGGTGGGTTTATCAATGACAAAATCTATGGGGCCCTATGTGGCCTCGGCAAACCTGTAGCTGCCTTCGGGCAAGTCCAACGCGGCTTGCAAGTCGCGCAATTGCGCCATCGACAGGCGGATTGTATTGGTTTTGCCTGTACGCGGGTCGAACTGGTCCACTGTGATGACACTGGCAAAAGCCGCAATCGTGACATCGTCTTGCAATGGGGCCTCGCCATCATCGATAAGGGTAACGATGGTGGCGTCGAATTCGTGCTCGATGGTAAACATAAGGTCAACGTAGCGAGGGGGCGCGTATGATACAAATCGAAAATGTGCTTACGGATCGCGGATCTAAATATGCTGTGTCAGGTGGCCATGTCGCGGATCGCAAACAGGCCGAGACGTTCATCAAAGCGCTGAAACGTAAGAAGAAGTTTGCCAAGGCAACACACAACACTTGGGCGCTGATTTTGCCAAGTGGCGAACAGGTTAAGGCCGATGACGGGGAAAGCGGTGCGGGCATGGTTATTCTGCGTATGTTGGAGCGCGACGCAATTGAGGGCGAGATCGTTGTGGTCACGCGCTGGTATGGCGGAGTGCATCTGGGAGGAGATCGGTTCCGCCATGTGCAAACCTGTGTGCGGGCATATCTGGAGGCTAGGGCTTAAGCCATTTGACGCCCTGCGCGATGTTCCAACCGAATATGATAAAAACGAAATTCGCGGCGGTAGACGCCGCGTAAAAGAACATCCGTGTGCCGAATTCCATATTGTTCAAAAACGGATAAGGCAGGCCTGCGGTCACTGAACCAACTGGTTTTTCGTTCATATGATGCAGCACCAACTCGCACCACGCGGGGTAAGCAATGCCAAGAACAATGGCCGCCAAGAATACGGGTTTAAGCCGGGAAAACACGCCTAGGATAAAGAAAGCGTCGATCCACATAAGAACGGGGCCCAGCGCGTGGAGGTAGTATTCCTTCCACCACAACGTGCCCTCGGCAGGGGACACATTCAGCGGGTCCATCAAATACAGCCGCCAGTATTGCACCACCACAGCCATGTTCATCACCACGACCAGCGAAACAAAGCTTTCCCATCTTTGGGTGGTTTTTTCATAACTGAGCCGCAGCATCTGGAACGCCACAATCATGTTCGCCGTCAGGGTCCAGATTGTCAGATAGCGGAACTGCCAGCCAAACGTGTCTGGGTCGAGGTCGACAAACTGCTCAAGCGAATAGAAAACGGTAAGCAGGAAAACAACGATGCGGAAGGCTTTGATCATGAAATGACGCTAACCTTGCGCACGCCGGCATGCAACGGGAACAGGTGCTAAAGTACGCGCACCTGTGTGCCGACGGGTGTGATCTCGAACAGTTCTTCCACCATGTAGTTGAACAACCCGATACAGCCTGAAGACGAGCGGCGGCCGATTTTGCGTGTGTCATGTGTGCCGTGGATTAGATACGCAGGCCAGCCAAGATACATTGCGCGGGTTCCGAGCGGATTGCCCGCTTCGCCCCCTTCCATGCTGATCGGCAGGGATGGATCGCGTTCCCGCATATTGGCGGTCGGTGTCCAGCTTGGGTTGTGCTTTTTGCGCACAATGGATGTCAGGCCGCGTTTGGTCAGCTCGTCCGTTTGGGGCACAGATGTGGGATAAATGCGGTAATCGCCGTCTTCTGGGTTCCAGTAATGCAGCGCACGGGCATTGGTGTCACACAGAACCGTCACACGATCGAGCGCGGTGAAATGGTCCTGCCAGCGCTGGGCCATAAAGCCAGAAGAGTTGCGCTGAACCGTATTGGTATTGGCGCGCAGCAGGCTCGGTGTGGCAAGTGTTGCTGCCGTGGCTGTCAGAAATGTGCGTCGTGTGGTCTTGGTCATACCCATATCCCCAAATTGATCGCGCCCGTCTTATCAGAGCAATGTTCGTGATGAAAGATGTGGGGCTGTAACGGTTGTGTTACAAGGGGGCCTACGTGGTAATCCGCTTCATTTCTCGCACATAGAACTTGCGCGTGATGGTGGCGCGGTTGCCAGCATATTTATGGTAATAACTGCGCCCGTTTTTCAACGGCAGACCTGCCCAGACCTTGGCCAGATTATCCATGTAGCGGGTCAGGCTGATTTGACCGCTGGTAAACTTGGTATGCCCCGCTTGAACCAACAGTACTGTGGCCAGTTTGTCCTGCAATGCAGGCGAGAACCGTGCGCTGCGCGGTGTGTTGGTCATCTTGATCAGGCGATCAAAAGTCTTGGGGATAAACTGATAGCGCCCGATGGCGTGGGGTTGGCCGCGTGTGGCGCGCGCCCATGTCTGAATTTGCCCCACAGTCAGTTGCGTGGGACGTCCGGGTGGGCGACGCGTCGCACCGAAATGCACCGCGTCGTAGCCTTTGGCGCCTGCTTCGGCGAAGGCGATAATGTCGAGAATGCCACCGACCAAACCCGTGCTGCGTTTGATGCGGTATGTGGTTTCATCTGGCAGCGGTTGGCCACGTTTCAGCTCGGTTGGATCGTTTGTAACCCAATTGCGCAGTCCGAAGGATTTGAACTTGGCGCGATCAGTAAGCGACGTTTCCAATTCGAAAATATTCGCTGACGCTGGGCCAGCGACACCAAGAGCCAATAGGGACACTAAGAATGTTCGACGATTTTCCATGTGGAAAAGCTAAGGCCAAAAAGTGGCATTTCAATGGCAACCCCTGTTGCATTTATGTCGCTTTGGCGCGGTGCTGGGGCTGTGAAATGGCTCTGGCTGCGGTCTGGAGCTAGCTGTCGCTTTTGAGGCGGGTTTCCAAGGCGGCCAGTTTATCGAGAGAGGCCGAAAGTGTGTCTTTCAACTGCGCAATCTCTCCGAGGGCGTCATTGATCAGCGGATCGCGGTCGTGGGTTTGTTCGATGTGATCCGTGCCGTTGCTGTCGCCCGTGATCAGCCACATGATTGAGACGTTTAGCAAACCCGCGAGCATTTGAATGCGATTAGAGCGGGGTTCGCGTTCGTCCGTTTCCCAAGCCTCGATCACGCCATCATTGACGCCGAGCTTTTCTGAAAGGGCGTGAACAGTCAGCCCCTTAGCGTTACGCGCTGCCGCAATGCGGGTGCCGATGGTTGGCGTGGCTCGTTCGAAGGCAGTGGATTGCGAGGTCAAAGGGGGCTCCTGACGTTGGGGTGAAGGTGGGGTGTAGAGGGTTTGGTGGTGGAATGCAATTTTGGGGAGGATGTGGGGGGTCTTACCTTGGGGTCGTCCCGCAGGACGGCCCGCGCCAGACCCGCTGTTGCGGCAGGGTTTTGGAACAAAACCTGAGAGCAATCCCCCATGGGAGGGCGCTTTGATGGGGTTGTGCTTGGTGGAAGGGGAATGGAGCGCGCCCTCCCGAGGTCAGGCGCGGGCCTTTTGTTGTTATCTATGTTTTCCAGACTTGGTCCCTCACGGGAATTCCCTCAGATTCAGCAATTTGTAAGCTGATTCTCTCACTTGAAAAGGTTCCCAATGCTCTGTTTGCAATCATTTGAGAATTGATTGCAAATTGCACCAGCTCACGATTTCCAAATCCATGCTCTCCATATCTTGTTTGGACTAGGTTTGGACACTTCGCACATAGAGCTTTAAAGAGATGGGCCTCTTTGATTTCAAAATGATTATTCAACTCTGTTGCAAGGTCATTTATCGAATGGCCAACAGCTTTGAGTTGTTTTTCATTCAGACCTGCGTGTGAAAGCGCAGCCTTTATTGAAAATTCGCAAGCAAGTAACGAATTTTGCAGTACTAAGTCTTGCTGCACATCTTGCAAAAGAGTTGCTGCAGCACTTTCAATG
>CALLAV010000200.1 GCA_938001995.1 uncultured Amylibacter sp.
GGCATACGATCCGCGAATTTCGACAGTTGGACCAGCTCAAGCACCTCTCCAACGCGCGCATTTGCTGTGGCCTTGTCTTGGCCCAAACGCAAAAGGCCAAACATAACGTTTTGCGTAACATTCATATGTGGAAACAGCGCGTATTGCTGGAAAACTGTGTTTACTGGCCGTTCATTGGGCAACAGATTGGCGATGTTTTGACCATAAAGAACAATTTCGCCCGCTGTGATGTCTTCGAAGCCCGCAATCGTGCGCAGCAACGTGGTCTTGCCGCAACCAGATGGTCCGAGCAGAGTAAAAAACTCATTGTCTTGAATGTCGAGATTCACGTTTTTTAGAGCAGTAAATTCGCCGTACTTTTTCGTAACATTCTGGATATCAACTGCGATGTCGTTGTTATCTGGCACTTCGTTCCCTTACAATTCGATGGAGCTGTACCCCCATTTATTGACTCCAGATGGTATTCGGATCACTTTAGGGGGTATATACCCCCAAAGAGGTAATAGCATTGGAAGCTGAAAGCCCCGAAACCTTGTTGGCGAGCGCGATAAAATCGTTGCACACAGACAGGTTTGCAGGCGATTTAAATCGCTGGTTGCGCACAATAGCAAATCACGACAACACAACGATCTTGGCCTATTTTCAGGACCAAACCCCACGCTTGCTGATGACCGACGCTATTACCCCGGACGTCCACCGCCACATGAAAAATGTCTATCTGGTGGGGGCATATCTGCTGGACCCATTTTACGAGGTTCACCAATCCAGAAAAGCTGCCGATATGTATCGTATTTGGGACATCGCGCCGGATCAATTTAGTCGAAACCAATATTTTATCGAATATTACAGACGCACAACGATGATTGACGAGATTGGATTTGTCGTTTGGCCAACTCCGCAGATGAGCATTCATGTTTGCTTGGGGCGCGATGTACGATCTGACCAAAGGTTTCTAAAACGCGAGCGATCGGCCGCTAAAGCCGTGTTTCCGATAGTCGAGGCGCTGGTGTGTTCACAATGGACGAATTTACAATTCGGCTCTGACACTGGCAATGAAAGCGTCATTCAGCGCATGGTTCGTTTGGTGGCACACACACACGGTATTAATTTAACCAACAGGCAAGCAGAAGTGGCTCTCTTGGTCCTTCAAGGGCATTCCTCAAATTCAATCGGCCTGCGCTTGGGCATATCTCCCCAAACTGTAAAAGTGTTCCGCAAACAATTGTACAAACGATGCGAGGTATCCTCCCAAGCCGAGCTATTTGGGTTGATGCTTCCTATGCTGTCCTCCCAAAATGAACCCCTCGCCTTTTAGGTCAAAATTCGATCCAGAGTAATCTCGCGGCGAATTGTTGGGCCAGTCCAGTTTCTAGATTTTACGCTCACCACTATTTCAATCAACATGTCACACTGGTGTCGAGGGACACGGTGGTCGGGCAAGCCGTAGCTATTTTCAGAACTTTAGAAATCGTCAAATTCCGGAACATTGCCCAGCCTGATAAGGAAGCTTGGCGTGCCAACTTCTCCGCTGTTTGGATCTTCAATGACCATGTAAGCATCGGCACCCGCGCAATCGTCGGATAGTGCTTCCCGTTCCGCCCTGTTTTGTGCCTCATGAGCTGTGGAATATTCAAGTTGTTTGGCAATTTTCAAACCAGCTTGGCCATCACGGCCTGCTTTCGTTTCAACATATGTCTGGCAGATATAGTGAGTTTTTTCTGCGGCCTGCTCTGAGTTTGTCATGGACCAATCCTTAGAAAACGCTGGAGCCGATTGGAAAAACCGAGTCTGGCTTAAGATTTACGCGTTTTACGCTCTACTTTGGGCGCGGTGTTTGACGGCGTACTCGCGTCTCTTTCAAGGCGCGCCTTACGCAATCGCATGTTCTTCGCGCGCTGCTTTTCCGAGTCTACGTCGACCATTTTTTTTACAATGCGCGTTGTCTTTTCCATAGGTGTTTCGGGTTTTGCACTAAGTGCTTTTGAAGCATTCGTTTTTGTAAGCTTCGCCATTTGTCGGTCTCCTTTTTAAGGTTTTGGGTCGGTTCTGTCAGGCATGGTTTTTCAAACCAGCGTCAGGTGTTCGGACTTTCTTTGGGCATGTCGCGGGTGTGTTGTAGGACCATCATGGAGCAGTATTACATCGATGTCGGGCCCAGCAATTGCGTGCATTAGTGCGGAGTAGTTCATCTGAAATCTCACTTCGGCGCCCAACTTTAGTGGCATTCGGATCGACTCAATAACGAGATGATCGCTGGTTGCACCGATCAATGTGCTTCCCACTGGCATTGAAAGCCCAGAAATGTCTGTATCCTGATGCCCAATGGCGAGGATTTTACGCGTGGAGTCACCACTGGTTGTCACGATCCGAAGTTTTGCCAAACTTGGATCGCCCGAAATGATCGAAACAGACGCGGATTTCGCACCCGTTTCTATAACTTCGGCGACAAGCGTGAAGGCGTCCGTGTGCATTCCACCGATCTGGTCGCCGGTTACCGGCTCGACGCCCAGAAGAATTGCCTCTCCCAATCTTAGGTTGTTGATACGGCCAGTATCTTGACGTCCAAGCGCCCAAGGCAAGTTTGCAGAGTTGCCGCCAGACACGATTTGCAAGAATGGGCCACACTGACCCTCAATTGCGTTCGCGAGGTCACTAAGAGAGGCCATTTGAGACGCAGTTGGGGCGATCCCACTCAGACAAGCAAAGTTTGCGCCAATGCCTTTCAACGCGACCCCGGGCATTTTTATGACCTGTCGTGCAATTTCAGCCAAGTTCTCAGGCAATATACCTTCGCGCAGATCGCCCATCTCGACCATCAGTATGATATCGTGAACCCTATCTTTACGAATGGCAGCAGACGCCAAAGCCGCAATGACAGTAATCTCTGTGTTATAACTCGCTTCACAAAACTGAACGACCAGATCGGCTTGGCTCAACATCGGCGTCCGGATCAGAGTGATTGGGCTTATGATACCCGCTTGGCGTAACTTTTGCACATTGCTGATACGTGCCTCCGCAAGCCCCTCAGCGCCGCCATCGAGCATGGCTTGCGCGATAGCAGGATGCCCGCAAACAGCTTTGGTCACACCTGCAACGCCAATTTCACGACTGTCCAACCGCCCAACGATAGTTTGCGTGTTGCGACGTATCTTGTTCAGATCCACTTCGATGCGCGGGCAGCTCATATCGCGGCCATCGAAGGCCTTTGCGTCAAACCAGGATATGCAGCCACCACCATTGCAAGCAAATGAGCTGTCGGTCGGGCCAATGCATCGGTAACAGGTAGCCCAAGTTCTTTTGATTGTGCCCTGATGGTTTCGGTGATTTCAACCTCGGACATCCCTTCGTGATTGAGCGTGACGCCGATGACTTTTGTATCCGCAAAGGCTTCGATCAAAGCAATCTCACTTGCTGGGCCAGGCATTGGCATATTGGGAAAGTCACAGCGATGTGCACGTTTAGGCGCATGTTGAAGGATCACAGCGTCAGGCTGGCTACCTCGAAGGATAAACGCAGATGTGCAAAACGCGGGATGGCTTAACGCGCCCTGACCTTCGATCAAAATGACGTCGGGTTGTTCGGCTTCAGACGCCGCAACAATCGCGCCTTCGAGTTCACCACAGCAGAATTGAGGCGGTACGGCATCCATTGCGATGCCGTATTTCGCGCCCTGCATCAGGCCTGTCTGGCCAGTACCGACAAGCACTGTCTTGATGCCCTTCGCATTCAGGGCGCGCGCTAAAACGGTTGCTGTTGTGCGCTTGCCAATGGCGCAGTCTGTCCCAAGAACAGCAATGCACAGCGCTTTGACACCCGCGATGCTGCCATCGAACAGGCGCATGTCTTTGCTGGGTTTCGGCTTGCGGATGTCGCGGATCACGACATTCCGCTCGGATGCCGCCTTAGCAAATTCATCGTCATCGCTCAGATATTCATGCAACCCGCTCACGATGTTCATGCCAAGCTTTATCGCTTTCAGAACAACGCCGCGGTCCGCTGGTGAAAGCCGTCCTGTTGAAGGGGCCATCCCGTAGATCAGCGTATCTGGAATGACAGCTTCATGTGCAACTGCAGTATCCAGATCAGCAAAGATCGGAATGTGGTTCTTTGCGTCATCGAGAACGGATCCACTGTCTTGTCCGCCATAGGTGCTGTCGATGACAGAAAGGATGCGATACGCCTCTGAATGGCGCACGAGGCCATTTGCAGTCTTGCCATCAATTTGCGCGAAGTTCCCCTCACAATAAACGACCGCCGTTGGCGATGCTTTGACCTGCTTGATTGAAGCCACATGAGTGGATTCACTGTGGGCCTTTGGCGGTGCTTGTGCGCCCCTGACAGGGCGACGGAGTGTGTCGGCAGTTTCAGATTTGGTTTTCAATTTCATAGCCTTTTGTGGTCAGCGCAGGGGACAGAACTGTCCTCACCTGCGCGTTTTGAAGTAGGTGTTGCCTTGCTTTGGCTTAGTTGTTCAGCACGCAAAGCCCCTTTGATTTTCGGAAATTCCTGTCACATTCCCAGCGGTTGCCTGACCGGTCCAGATGCGCGTGTTCAGGAATGTCTATCCTTTCGCATGTCATCTCAGAGGCGGCATACCCACGATCGCATTTCCATCCTTTGCCGTAAGTTGCATCGTTGAAATGCGCATTTTCGGGGATGGCGATGGCTTCGCACAGGCCTGCCTGTTCAAAGAAGCCACGCTCACATGTCCAAGGCTGCCCGTATCCCGACCCATTCAGATAAGCATTGGCTGGAACAGCAATTGCAGCACACAGATTTCCAGTTGCTTCAAACCCACGTTTGCACGCCCAAGTGGAGCCGTATGAGGCATCCGCCAAATATGCATTGGCCGGCAGCACGATCTCCTGACATGTGTCATCGACTTTGAGGTAGCCGCGCAAACAACGCCAACGTTCGCCAGATGGCTCCAAATACCCACCATCAGGGACCTCTACTGCAACGCATGCAGCGTCTTCGGTTCTGCGGAATCCATGCAGACATTCCCATCCAGATCCGTAGGATCGGTTTGTGCTGTATGCGTTTTGCGGCACAATTACAGCGACGCAGGTATTTTCATTCAACCGGTATCCACTGTTGCATTCCCATCCATCACCGTAGCTTTTAGCACCGGCATTCTCAGGAATGGACAGAGTTGCGGTTTGGGAAGATGCAGGAAGCGCAAACAGTAGGATTACAATAATCGAACCCATAAATAGGGACAGGGTTGTTGCTGAATCCGTTGCGATATGGACAGTTTTAGATTGCAGAGGTCGCGGCTCTGCTACTTGTGATCTATGATCCATCCAACTTTAGCCCCGCAAGACATGCGTCTGCCAGAGATCGGCTTGGTGTATCCGTGCCCGGCAGAGTGGCCCAGCCTGTTTCCATCATCGCTTTGCGCCGCTGGAAGCTCTTAGCGTCTTGGAGAATTGCCAGTTTTGCGGTGCGTTCTGCATCAGCTTCTGACAGATTTAAACAAACTGGCACCATCGCCAATGTGACTTCCTCTGCCGCAAGGTTTTGGGCCATCTCATCTGCACTGCCTGCAGTTGTCCAGCCGCCCCAGGTGAAGCCAAGAATTGAGATTGCAGCCGCGCCAACCAAGGCACCATAAACACCGGGTTTCGTCCATTCAGGGTATTTCATTTTCGATCCTCTGGCGGAGAAAGCGCCGCCGCGCTACTTTTGACTTCGTTAGTATTTGTGTTGGCCTGATCCTGCGCGTGGGCAAGCTCTAGGTCTCGGTGATCCACTTTACGCAATTCTGACTTTCCGCCGTGACAGTTGATTAATAGAAACGTTGCTATCCGGCGGTATGCCGTAAAGCTGTGGCTCAGCAGGACTTCGTCGTCTGATAAAACTTCGTACGCGCCCGCAGATAGTTCATCTGTGTATCCAGCAACCAAAAACGGATGACGAAACGTCATCACTGACTTGGTCGTGCGCGAAGACATCGGCAACCTTCCCAAACATCAGATCCCTGATAAGGGACACGACAGCTGAATTTTCATGATGGAGGATTGTGGTCCACTCTGGCAGACTGATGCGCCGATGCCGCAGTGAAACACAACTTTCGTACGTCACTCATAGTCTTTAAGCGCCGAGAACACAACCTTGGTGACTGCGACTCCATTTCTGAGTTTCCCAATGCTCCTAGATAGGTCAAGGTTTGCAAGCCTCGATCAAAAGCATCTAAGGACCCTTTTCCAGCTATGCCACTTCTCGATATGCCCGCCCAAAAGCTGACATTCGCTGCGCTACAGTAGACTGGTAGGTTGGGCTCTTAGCAGCCATTCGCTGTAAAACTCACCAATGTTCCTTAAGGGCCGTACGCTTCAACGCCACGAACGTCTTGGGCGAGCCCTTAGTGCAGTTTCTACGTCGCGGAATCCGTATTGTATCGACGGCTTAGCAATCTGTTCTTCCCTAACCGTAAGACGCAAGTGATACTGCGCAGATTGCAATGCCTAGAAAACACCCAAAGCAAAATACTGTGAGGATCAATAACTCATTACGCTACATTTTGTTGCATAGCTAATGCTTCATAGCCGCGCAAACAGATCCGAGCAGTGTCGCCATAATTTTCTAGGCCTAGTAGCTGCAGTTCTGGGAATAACGAAAACACCTCTTTGACGGAGGCATGTCGTAAGGATCCCAATGACGTCTCAGTTGGAAACAGGCTTTCACTTGGAGCACCGTTTGAACTCACAATCTGGTGGGAGTTAAACATCATATGAAAATATGTCACTCTTCCTCCAGTTTGAATTGAAACCCCTTCATTCGAAATCAGATGTTTTGCTGCAACAAATACCTCTGGTTCTCCGAACAACAATTGGGGAGAGCCTCCTTCGATTAACATTCGGTGGTTCGGTGAAACCAACAATGGAGCAGTATTCCGTAACACTCCAGTTTCAAAGCGAATAGGAGCAAATTTCTCCTCTGCTAGAACAGTACGCTTACCGATCCATTGTAAGTGCTGGAATCCATTGTCTCGTGTTAGGATCATGTCTCCTGCCGACAGCGTTTCAATCCGTTTTTCACCCGCCTGTGTCGTGATCCAAGTGCCTGCCGCAAAGCATGGCACCAAATCATCATAGGCAACGGCACCATCAGTGTTAAATGTACCGAAAGTATATGTGACGCTCGGATCAAGAGGTGTCTCTGAAACCATCAATGGTCCATAGTTTGCAGCACCGTTTGTCGCAATGAAGTACACGGTTCCGCTAGACCCGTCTGAACCCGTAAAGGTGTATTTGTAGCGTAAGTCTACAAGATCGCCATTACTGATTTCTGTAACAGTTGATACTGACACATCCTGATCAGGTTGATCCGCACCACCAGTATGTGTGAGATCTCCAAATATGGAGTCATCAGAGCCGTTTGAATCATCAACGGTAATTTGACCAGCCTGTTCAATCGTAAAATTACCTGAATGAGGATACGTGTTGTCCCCAGTAACAATGCGATAAACAAGAACGTTTTCGAGAGCCATTTTTCTAAGCCTTACAAAACTTTCCCTAAAAAGGGATCGCTACCAAGGCTGTTGAAACTACGAAATGATGTTAAAAATGTGGCGGATTTTGAGTTTTAGGAAGTTTAGATACACGAAAGTAACATCCTTTAGATGTCAGCTTTGTGCCCTTAGCAGCCGTTTAATAGACGCAAAGAATGGTATGGATCTGGCAACAGCGGACACCCAAAGACGTAATAAAATGCTGGTGATA
>CALLAV010000201.1 GCA_938001995.1 uncultured Amylibacter sp.
CTGGCGCTGTTGGCCTTTGCGGCGTGGTATCGTGATATGGTCAGCGGCTTGGTCGGGTTGGAGCTGTTGGTGTTTGGCACTGCGTTTTTTGGGTATTTGGTGGCGCGATCGGTAAACCGTTTGTTTTTAGAAAAGTCCGAATAATGGAGGAAGTTTGCTTATGATCGCTTTTCAATTCCTCCAAATTTGCTGCTTGGCAATGGTTTTCTTGGCCTTCCCGATTTTGTGGGTTTCGGGTTTGTTTCAAATTTTGAGAACAAAGGTCAATGTCGCGCACGAAACAGAAGGCAGCCCTTTGTTTTGGTTGCCTTACAGTGGCAAGGGATTGGAACGCGTCAATCGGGAATTCAATGAAACGTTTGTGGACATTGACGAAACGCAAGGCTGGGGCAAGTTGGCCAATAGGGCTGCAATGACAATGACGTTTTTCGCGATTTTGGGTGGCTTGCTTTTTGCAGCGGAGTTTCTGGTTCATAAGGCCTTTGGCTGGCCTTATTCAAATTTGCTTCAATAGAGAGATTGATATGGTTGATGTAAGATACGAGACGGCGTTCACGCTCTACCCGTACCAGCGCTCTGCGGATCAGGACGCAGCGAAACCTGTGCGCCATCCAGTCGTGATTGTTGGCGGTGGGCCTGTGGGTATGGGTATGGCGCTCGACCTTGGGCAAAAGGGTGTGCCGTGTGTGGTGCTCGATGATCATGACGGCGTAGGAGTTGGGTCGCGCGCGATATGTTTTGCAAAACGCACACTTGAGATTTGCGATAGGCTGGGTGCTGGGGACCCAATGGTCGATCTTGGTGTGGTTTGGAACGTCGGAAAAGTGTTCCGCGAGGAGCGGCAGATCTTTGACTTTAATCTGCTACCCGAGGAGGGACATAAACGTCCTGCGTTCATCAATCTGCAACAGCCCTATTTTGAAAAATTTTTGGTAGAAGGTATTCGCGAGGCGCAGGCCAAAGGGGCGCCAATTGATATACGTGGCAAGAATGCGGTTCTCAATGTGGACAGCCATACGGAATATGTAACGCTGGAAGTGGATTCGCCTGATGGGCCCTACACAATCGAAGCGGACTATTTGATTGCCTGTGACGGAGCAAGGTCGCCTGTTCGCAGCATGCTTGGGCATGATTTTACGGGCCGGGTGTTTGAAGACAACTTCTTGATTTGCGACGTTAAAATGAAAGCGGAGTTTCCAACGGAACGATGGTTCTGGTTTGATCCACCTTTCAATCCAGGCCAATCTGTGCTGCTGCATAAACAGCCAGACGACGTGTGGCGCATTGATTTTCAGCTGGGGTGGGACATTGATCGCAAGGCGGTGGTTCAGCCTGAATACTACATGCCAAAAGTACAAGCGATGTTGGGCGAAGACGTGGAGTTTGAACCCGAGTGGGTCAGCGTTTACACGTTCCAATGCATGTCAATGGATCAGTACCGCCACGGGCCTGTCTTCTTTGCAGGTGACAGTGCGCATCAAGTCTCCCCTTTTGGGGCGCGAGGGTGCAACGGCGGGATGCAAGACGTGGATAATTTGGCGTGGAAGCTGGCGGCGGTGTATCACGGCGAAGCGGATGCGCGCCTGCTGGACACATATCACGAAGAACGCAAGCACGGTGCGGAGGAAAACATCCTAAATTCATCGCGCACGACAGATTTTATGACACCAAAAACACCGATTGCAAAATTGTTCCGTGAAAGCGTTCTCGATCTGGTCGAACACACGGATGCGATGCGGCCCTTGGTGAACTCTGGCCGCTTGTCAGTGCCCTGTGTTTATGACGGATCGTCGCTGAACGGACCTGACGACGCGCGAATGCCGGCGCGAACGCGGGTTGGCGCCACGCTGGTAGATGCGCCCGCAAATGGCGGTTGGTTGATGGATCAGATGGGCAATGATTTCAAAGTCTTGGCTGTGAATTGTGACATGCAAGTACAAGGGATTGAAACACTCCGCTTGGACGCGGATCCAATGGTGAGTGAACGATATCTTGGTGGTGCGCAGCAAGCGGTATACTTGATCCGACCTGATCAGATTATCGCAGCGCGATGGGAATCAGCCAGTTCGGCGGACGTCATTGCAGCGCTGCAAGTGGCCAAAGGGGGTTAGGACATGGACGCTTTGAAAACACCACGGATTACCGATCCGGACGGATTCTACGCGGAATTGCTGGGCGCGCATGAAGGTATGAGCGAGGCTGATAGCCATGCCATGAACGCGCGGTTGGTTTTGTTGTTGGCAAATGCGGTTGGAGATCGCGGTGTGCTAAGCGAAGCAATTGCACTGGCGAAAAAAGCAGGAGGCTAGGCCGCGAACGGGATGTCTGCCCTACCGTCCTTATCCAACTGCCAAATGCCCGTATCATCGAGCACGATAGCCGAAAGCAGTTTGCCGTAGGCCGCACCGGTGTCGATATTCAACCGATTGTTGGCATACCGCGTGACGATATCAACAGGCGTGTGGCCATGCACGATTAGCTTTTCGTAGGGTTCTGTGTGGTCATGAAATGGCGCGCGGACCCAGATCAAATCGTCTTCTGTTTGGTCTGCCAAAGACTTCTCTGGATTTACACCCGCATGTGCGAAGAACGCATGCGGTGTATCCAGATGTGTGGGCAAGTTGCGCAGAAAATTGCGGTGGGATGCAGGAACTTTGGCAACCGCTTCGGCGTGAATTTCATCCTCTTGTTCGTGATCGAACCCCGTGATGCCGTAGCTTTCTAACGTTGTAAGCCCGCCCAAACGCGGATGCAGCCATGTGAGGTCTGTGCGCAGAATTGGGTCTTGTTGTTTGTGGTCGATGAACAGCGTCATCATGCGGTCATGGTTGCCCTTAAGCGTCACCCACGGCGCGCCATTTTCATGTCCGTCAATCAGATAGTCGATGACCGCTTTGCTTTCAAAGCGACGGTCCACCAGATCGCCAATGTGGACGATCTGATGCGCATCTGTGGGATTAACTGCAAGGTCATGGGCAACCCGTGCGTGGATCATTTCCAACTGATCCATATCCCCGTGGATGTCACCAATTGCATAAAGCGTCGTCATATCGGGGTTCCTTGCTGTGAATCCGCGTGTTAGCGTTTTCATATGCAGAGATTGAATGAATTTGAACCCCTCCTTCCCGCAGAACTGAAATTGGTTGAGCAAGCGGCCTCTGGCACGCGGGTGGAAATCGGCGATGGGAACCTGCCGTTGCCCGATGCCAGTGATGTGGAAATTCGGGGCGCTTTGGTGCGGATGATCTTGCTGGGACTCGATCCCTCTGCCGTGCCTCATGCCAAAGGAATTCGCATTCGCGGGGCGCGGATCACTGGGACGTTGGATTTTCAGGGCGTTGATTGCGAAAATGATCTCAGCTTATCGCGTTGCGTCATCGATACGGCGCCTGTGTTTGTAAATGCACAGATGCGCGGTGTGTATTTGTCGGGCTGTAAATGCCCTGGGATCAGTGCGGACAATGCGGTCTTTGAAGGTTCGATTTACTTGCGCAATGGGTTCGAGTCGACGGCAGAGATTTCCATGCCTGGCGCGCGCATTCGTGGTGACCTTCAGATTTGTGACGCACGGATTGATGGGGCGGGTACCGCGGCACTGTTTGCCAATTCGATCCGTGTGGGCGGGTCGGTATATCTTGGGGACTACCCCTATGACAACGCAGATACCGAGCTGCATGCGGTGGGTGCGATTGTGCTGTCGAATGCGGATATTGAAGAGGACTTCTATTGCCGTAACGTGGCTGTGTCCTCGCCAACTATCGGTGCAAAGTTGGTTATTGATGGCGCCGAAGGGGACAATGTGATTGCGCTGTCGATTGCGCGGGCGGATATCCGTGGAGTTTTGTATTTTAAGCGGAATCAAATCTCGGGCGGGATCGTCAACTTTTCAGGGGCGCAAACACGTCGGTTGAATGACGAGCCTATTGGCGTAGGCAGTGGGCAGGCCATACGCCTTGACGGGTTCGAATATCAGGATTTTGCCCAGCATACCGATGTGAGCGTCGAAGCGCGGCTCGATTGGTTGGCGCGGCGACCCGAAGGGATCGAGTTCCGCTCGCAACCCTATGAGCAGTTGGCGCGGGTGTTGTATCGGATTGGACACCGCGATGATGCAGAGCTGGTACTGATCGAAAAAGAGCAATTACAGCGCGCCGCAAACCGCGATTTGGCGGAAGGTGGCATGTGGTTGGCAATGTCTGTGCGCGATGTTCTGGGGCGGTTCCTGATCGCCTATGGCTATCGTCCGTCGCGGGTTGTTATCTGGGCATTGATGTTAATGGTGGCGCTGGGGCTGTATTTTCACAAGACATGGAATGTGGGCGATATGACCCCTGCGGCTGCACCTGTTTTGGTGTCGGCGGCTTGGGTGTCGGCGACGCAAACGCACCCTGAAAACCCGGGCGCGTTTTGGTCGAGCAAAGGGCAAGCAGGGCAGGACTACGAAACGTTTGAGGCGTTTGCATATGCTGCCGATTTGCTGATCCCGATTGTGAATCTGGGACAAGAGGATGCTTGGGGGCCGAGCACATCGCGTAGTAGCTGGGGCTGGCACGGGTGGTGGATCCGCTGGGTTGCGAAGATCATGGGCTGGGTGATTACAGCGCTGGGCGCGGCGGCAGTGACGGGGGTTATTCGGCGGGGGTGATGGGGTGAAAAAACGTGTTCTGCTTTTGCTTGTGTCAATCAAACCTTGGCGCTGCGCGTGTTGAAGCAGAAAGGAATATGACAATGCCTAAAATACCGAAAAAGAGCCCAAAGGCGTAAGAAGCCCAAGGAATAGATTGTTTATCAACGAGTGCTTTGAACTCAACTCTTTCCGGCTTTAGTGGATCATAGACAAGCAAGATCGGATGTTCATACACTAAACTCAGGTTTTTTATGTTTGGCGCAGGAATTGACGTTTCAAACTCTTTGCCCTCTATCTCAAATACTAATGAAACACGTTGGACAGTCGTGCGACGTAATTTTTTAGTAAGCAAATCGGTATGAAGCGCTTCAACTATAACGCCGCGCTTCAACAAAATTCTATTTTCGATTTGGGTTAGGCCACCCCAAGCAATTAGAGCAAGACTTGCGAAGACTATGAATAAACCAGTCGCTTTGATTTGAGTCGTGCTCAGAATAACGCTGGTGCTCCTAACAAGGCTCTTTTGTTGGGGCGATCTGTGTTGAAACACACGTGGTACGCCAGACTCGAAAGCAAGGTAATAACCTATGCCAACGTCTTGGACCCGACGTCTAAAAACTTTTTCCGACGGGCTTTGCGCAGGGCGTCTGGTTTTTTCTTTTCCAGCTCTGTGACCATGGCGATCAAGGCGGATTTCACGTTGTTGATCGTGTCTTCCTTGTGGCGTTGGGCACCGCCGATGGGTTCTGGGATTACCACGTCGGCGACGCCGAGTTTGGTGAGGTCTTGGGCGGTGAGGCGCAGAGCCTCGGCCGCTTCGCGCATTTTGCCTGCGTCTTTCCACAGGATGGAGGCGCAGCCTTCGGGGGAAATCACGGAATAGACGGAGTGTTCCAGCATTGCCAGCTTGTCGGCGGTAGCAAAGGCCACGGCCCCGCCTGAGCCGCCTTCGCCGATGATGACGGAAATCACGGGAACTTTGACTTGCAGGCATTTTTCGGTGCTGCGTGCGA
Organism: uncultured Amylibacter sp.; assembly: GCA_938001995.1. GTDB lineage: Bacteria > Pseudomonadota > Alphaproteobacteria > Rhodobacterales > Rhodobacteraceae > Amylibacter. The sequence goes on from CALLAV010000201.1 coordinate 5,641, forward strand.
TGGCTTCGGATTGGCCGCGTTCTTCGGCCCCTTTGCCAGGATAGGCACCTTGGGTGTCCACCAGTGTGATGATCGGCAGGCCGAAGCGATCTGCCATGTCCATCAGGCGAATGGCTTTGCGGTAGCCTTCGGGGCGGGCCATGCCAAAGTTGTGATGGATGCGGGATTTTGTGTCTTTGCCCTTTTCATGGCCGATGACCATGACGGGTTTGTCGTTCAGCCGTGCGAGGCCGCCCATAACGGCGTAATCGTCGGCAAAGTTGCGATCCCCAGCGAGCGGCGTGTATTCAGTGAAAATCGCGTCGATATAGTCGGAGCACTGCGGGCGATCAGGGTGGCGGGCCACCTGACATTTACGCCATGGCGTGAGTTTTTCGTAGAGGTCAACGAGCAGATCCTCGGCCTTTTTATCAAGGGCGGCGGCCTCTTTTTCTACGTCCATTTCAGGGTTTTGACGGGCCATAGCGCGCAGCTCTTCGGCTTTGCCTTCGATTTCAGCGAGTGGCTTTTCAAATTCGAGATAGTTTTGCATCTGTACCCTGCGTGCCCGTGGATTTTGTTGGGTATTATATGGCGCTTGGGCGTGTGGATTGCAATGGGGTGCTGAGGGTGGTTTGGACGACCTAGAATTGAGAGGTGTTCGTTTTTCCAAGGC
>CALLAV010000202.1 GCA_938001995.1 uncultured Amylibacter sp.
GCCGCCGCTACGCCCGCTTGAAAAATCCGCGTGGCCTCTGCCCGAAGTGCTGCATTGTCCATGAAATCCTCCCGATTTGGCGCAAACATAACCGCCACGTCAAAAACCGCAAACGCATCTTGCCCCTTCGTAAACATTGCCGCAAACTCGGTACATGCCAGACCAATCCAAATTAGACCGCTTAAACGCAGAACTCGACACGCGCCGCGACGATCTGATCGCCCTGACCCAAGACCTGATCCGCATCCCCACGCTCAATCCCCCAGGCGAGAACTATCGGCTGATCTGCGAATATTTGGAAGCGCGCTTGAAACCGCGCAGCTTTAACTGCGAATTGATCCGCGCGTTTGAGACCCCAGGGGACAGCGAAAAATATCCCCGCTGGAACATCGTCGCACGGCGCGAAGGCGCCATCAAGGGCGATTGCGTCCACTTCAACTCCCATACAGATGTGGTCGAACTCGGCCAAGATTGGACCCGCGATGCCTTCGGCGGCGAGCTTGATGGCGATAAAATCTATGGCCGAGGCGCGTGCGATATGAAAGGAGGCCTCGCTGCCTCTATCATTGCCGCCGAAGCGTTCATCGACACCTTCCCAGAATTTTCTGGCGCCATCGAAATCTCAGGCACAGCGGATGAAGAAACAGGCGGTTTTGGCGGCGTCGCCTACCTCGCAGAAAAAGGCTACTTCGCGCCGGCTCGCGTGCAGCATGTCATCATTCCCGAGCCCCTCGGCCTTGATTGCATCTGCTTGGGGCATCGCGGTGCGTGGTGGGCAGAAATTGAAACCAAGGGGCGCAACGCCCACGGCTCCATGCCGTTTCTTGGGGATTGCGCTGTGCGCCACATGGGCGCGGTATTGACCGAAATGGAAACGTCGCTTTACCCATTGTTGTCAAGCAAACGCACCGACATGCCCGTCATCCCAAAAGGAGCGCGCCAATCCACGCTCAATATCAATTCTTTTCATGGCGGCCAAGAGGAACCAGACCCCGATTTCACAGGCCTGCCCAGCCCTATGGTCCCGGACAGCGCACGTATGGTGATCGACCGTCGTTTCCTGATCGAAGAGAATTTCGAAGACGTCCAAGCCGAAATCTACGACGTTCTTGAAAAGGTGAAATCCGAACGCACCGATTTTGACTACAAAGTCCGTGAAATTCAGCAAATTCACCCATCCATGACAGCCAAAGACGCCCCCGTCGTAACCTCCATCGCCGCCGCGATTGAAAAGACGCTCGGCAAACCCGCCGAATATGTGGTGTCCCCTGGTAGTTACGATCAAAAACACATCGACCGTATCGGGCATCTCAAGAACTGCATCGCTTACGGCCCGGGCATTTTAGAATTAGCGCACCAACCCGATGAATACGTCGAAGTCTCTGCCATGCTCGACAGCGCCAAAGTTATGGGGCATTCCCTTTGCGACCTTCTTCTTGAATAGCAGCGCCGCGTTTTGGATATTTAGATCAAGAAAAAGGCTCTTAGCGTTTCGTTAACCGAACCAAGCCTTCAATGTTCCTCAAATACCTAAATCTGCCCCACCAACTGCGTCAGCTTCGCCATGGCTGGCATAGAGGCCGCGCGCATACGGCCGAGAATTTCCTGCTTTTCCGCATCATCAGGGGACACGCTGCGCACCATCGCGCTGAACCCGTCGAGACGATTGTTCATCAACCACGTGCGGATTTCGGTGTCCCGCCCCCAGTTGTATTGGTTCATCATGAACGGGATCATCAGGCGGATCCAATCCGTTGCATGATTGGGCAGTGGCACCACCGTGCAAAACTTATTCTTCTCCGCCTCGGTGTCTTTGGTCACTTCAATATGCGCAATGAACGCGGCGGAAAACACAGGCTGATAGGACCGTACCGTTTGCGGCGTGATCAAATCGCCCTCAAAAATCGGTTTGGTCTCCATATTTGTGATCGCGCTGGCCGAGCAATCCACATGCACCACATTCGGCCCTGTTGGCAACGTCCCCTCCGCGAGCACGATCTCGTCCGCAGTGATCGCTGACACGCGGCCCATCCGCACCACGTTTTTCACGCGGCGCAGCTGCGCCAACTCGGCCTGGCTGATCGTGGCTCCGTGGAACATCGCGGGTTTCACATCCGTGTCGAGCCGTATGAGCACGCCGCTCTTTTCCAGCCGAGCAAACAGATCATCGATGCTTTCGGCCGCCGCAATCGCCTCAAACTGCAACGCCTGCCCCCCGATCGTATCATTGAAAAACGATACATCCGCCTGCGTGTTCTTGCGATCAATCAACCATCCATCGCGCGGCATGATCCACTGGATCGCGTCTGGATCAACGCCGTTGTTCAGTAACCAAATCACCGCGTCCATGCCCGTTTTACCACCGCCCACAATGACATAGCCTTCTGGCTTGCGATCAATTTTGGGCAGATCGTTCAGCGGCATGAACCACACGTCATCCGCTACCGAAAAGCTCGGCGTGTGCAGCGACGGCACAGTGGTTTTCAGGAACGTTGCATCCACAGTTTTGCCCGCGTCCACTTCAAACACCTCGCCCGTCAGCGTGTTTTCAAACACACCATCGCCGCGATAGTCGCACATGGGGAAATACCGCACGCGACCTGTTGGCAAAAATTGTTCCTGCATCACAGCGCCATAATAGGCAGCGACTTCAGCGCCCGACGCGAGCGACCCAAGGCCTTTGTTCAAACCAACTTTGTCAAACATCCCATTTGACAGCTCCCGCGAGCTGACACCATAAAACGCGCTTGGTTGGTGTAGGGTCACAAACGGATAGG
>CALLAV010000203.1 GCA_938001995.1 uncultured Amylibacter sp.
CTCGCATTCGTCTTTTTTCAGACGACCGAACAGTTCGTTGATCACCCAGTTGGCAGCGGTTTTGCCGTCGCGGCCTTTGGCGGTTTCCTCGAAATAGTTGGCGCTTGCGACTTCTGCGGTCAGCACGCTGGCGTCGTATTCCGTCATACCGAAATCGGCCATGAAGCGGGCTTTTTTCGCGTCTGGCAGTTCGGGCAGGTTGGATTTGATCTCGTCCACCCAAGACTGTTCGATTTCCAGCGGCAGCAAGTCAGGGCAGGGGAAGTAGCGGTAATCGTGAGCTTCTTCCTTGGAGCGCAGCGGAGAGATTTCGCCTGTATCTGGGTTCCATGCGATGGTGTTTTGCTGGATTTCGCCGCCATCTTCAAGCACGGCAATTTGGCGCTTGGCTTCGGCCATGATAGCGGCTTGGATGAAGCGCATGGAGTTCATGTTCTTCAGCTCACACCGTGTGCCGAGGTAGGAGAAATCATCGCCGTTTTCGCGGAATTTCTCGTAATCGCCCGGGCGGCAGACAGACACGTTCACGTCGGCGCGCAGGTTGCCGTTTTGCATGTTGCCGTCAGATGTACCGAGGTACTGCACAATTTGGCGGATTTTGGCCACGTAGGCGGCGGCCTCTTCAGGGCCACGAATGTCGGGGCGGGAGACGATTTCCATCAGAGCGACGCCTGTTCGGTTTAGGTCCACAAACGACATGTTCGGGTCCATGTCGTGCACGGATTTGCCTGCGTCCTGTTCGAGGTGGATGCGTTCGACGCGGATGGTGCGGGCGATGCCCGGTTCCATATCAACATGCACTTCGCCTTCGCCCACAATGGGGTGATAGAGCTGGCTGATTTGGTAGCCTTGGGGCAGGTCGGGGTAGAAGTAGTTTTTGCGATCAAACGCGGAGTAGAGGTGGATTTCTGCGTTGAGGCCAAGGCCAGTGCGCACTGCCTGTTCGACGCAGAATTCGTTTATCACGGGCAACATGCCAGGCATGGCGGCGTCGACCATGGACACGTTGGAGTTCGGTTCTGCGCCAAATTGCGTGGATGCGCCCGAAAATAGCTTTGAATTTGACGCCACCTGAGCGTGAATTTCCATGCCGATCACCAGCTCCCAATCGCCTGTGGCGCCTGCGATGGTTTTAGGTTTGGGTTCTGTGAATGTCAGATCGAGCATGGTCGCGCCTTTGGAACGTGTCGTTTTGAGTGTGTATTATGTGTTTGGCGCGTTTAGTTCAAGCGCAAGGCGCGGCTGATTTCAGCAAGGGAATCTGATTGCGTGTCCGAGAGTTTTTCGCCCGCGAGGTTTTTGAGCACGGTCATCAGAGGTTCCACGGATTGAACGCCGTTGAATTTGTACAGACGGCGGGTCACGCGGGAAATGGCAGCGTCCGGGCGTTCGCATTGCAGCATCAGCCAGCGGCCTAGCACCATAAGCTCTTCGGCGGTCTTTGGGTCTTGGTTCAACTGGTATTGAAGTTGAACGGCCAGTTGATCGCGCTGGTTTCGGGTGGGTAGATCGTCGAGTTCGATGAAGGCTGTGGCGATCGTTGCGATGGCGACATTCGGGTCTTCGATATCGTCAACGGGGTGAACGTTCGTGCGGCGCTTAAAGCCAAAACGCCGCGCCGCGAGCCGCACATCATTGGCGGCGTCGAGCAGATCAACGGCGGCGTCTTTGGCGTTTTGGGCGCGGTTGAACCAGAAATACGCGGCACCCGCGATGGCAATGAGGGAGAGAATAAATGGCATTTTGGATTCCTTATAATTTGGCCTTCAATTGGAGTGCGGGGGCTGGCTGCCCCCGTGCCCCCGCGGATATTTGTATCAAGAAAAAGGTGAATTTTGAATTTAGTCGCCGAGGATTTTTCCTGTGATTTCAGAGGTATCTTTGGAAAGGTTGGGCAAAGCGGCGATGCGGGCAAGCTGTTTGCGCATTTCACCTTGGCGAGTGGCATCGTAGCGACGCCATGTTTCAAAGCCACCACACATTCGCGCCGTGGTTTGTGGGTTAACAGGGTCGAGTTTGATGAGCCAATCGGCGAAGAATGCGTATCCTCGCCCGTCTTTGCGGTGGAAGCCTGCGGGGTTCATCATGGCAAACCCTGCGATGAGGGAGCGGTAGCGGTTTGGGTTTTTCCAGTCGAAATCTGGGTGTTTTGTAAGCGTTTCCGCCACATCGACAGCGGCGTCTGGCGTGGCGGCAGAGACCTGAACGGTGAACCATTTGTCGATGACGAGGCGATCTGCTTTCCACTGGTCATAGAAGGCCGCAGTTGCGTCGGACCCTTGGCCGTTTGCGATGAGGGTTGAGAGAGCCGAAAGTTGTTCGGTCATGTTGTCGGCGTCGGCGAATTGGGCTTTGGCCGTGGCGCAATCGGGTTCGAGTTTGCTCAGCAGCCCGAGGGCGGCGGCGCGTAGCGCGCGTTTGCCCGCGGCGGAGGCGTCAGGCGTGTAGGGTCCTGCGACGGCGAGGTCGGCATAGAGTTTGGCGAGGTCGTCGGCCATTTCTGCAGCCATGGCTTTGCCAAGGGTGTTTCGTGCCCCATAGATTGCGTCTGGGTCTGGCGTGTGGCCCGCGTCGAACAGGGCTTGTGCGATGGCTTCTTCGCTCGGCAGCGTCAGGACGAGGGCACGGAAAGCGGGGTCGAGCGCGTCGTTTGTGGCAACAGCGTGCATGGCGGAGGTGAAAGCGGGGTCGGGTTCTGCGCCAAGGGTGGCCATGTCCTGAAGGAGGGACATGGCGTAATCGCGGCCTGCTTCCCATTGGTTGAACGGGTCGGTGTCGTGGGTGAGCAGGAACGCGCGGGTGGCATTGTCGACCTCGCGGTTCAGGATCACAGGGGCCGAGAAGCCGCGCAGGTAGCTGACGGTTGGTTTGGCGTTTAGACCGCTGATTTTGAAAGATTGTTCGGCGCTGGTTAGGGTGAGGAGGTGTTCTGGTGCCGCCTCGGACCCATCTGATGCGAGGAAGCCTGTGCGGATAGGCACGACCT
>CALLAV010000204.1 GCA_938001995.1 uncultured Amylibacter sp.
TTGTGGGGCAAGGGCGGTAAGCTGTCGATGGCTGGGAGCGGCACCCTCATGGATATTTAGGCTCAAAAGAAACTGGAGACGAGAATGGCGCAGCGGGTTTTGATTACAGCGGGTGGCGCGGGTATTGGGCGCGCGATGGCCAATGGTTTTGCCGAAGCGGGTGCGACTGTTTGGGTGACGGATGTGGACGCGGATGTGCTCGCGGATTGTCCTGACAGCTGGCGTGTGAGCGAGGTGAGTGCGGCGGATGAAATGGGGATGGCTGCGTTGTTTGCTGAGATTGGCGATGTTTGGGGTGGGGTTGATGTGATCTGCGCCAATGCGGGGATCGCGGGGCCAACGGCGCGGATTGAAAATGTGGCGTTGGAGGATTGGCGGACGTGCGTTTCGGTGAACCTTGAGGGGGCGTTTTTGGCCTGTAAGTTTGGGGCGCCGATGATGAAGGCAGCGGGTGCGGGGTCGATTGTGTTTACGTCCTCGACTGCGGGGATTTATGGGTATCCGAACCGTGCGCCTTATTCGGCGGCGAAGTGGGCAATTATCGGGTTGATGAAGACCATGGCGATGGAACTGGGCCCGTTTGGCATTCGGGCCAATGCGATCTGTCCTGGTGCGGTGGAAGGGCCACGCATGGAGGGTGTTTTGGAGCGTGAAGCCGTGGCCAAAGGGACCACGCGGGATGCGATTCACGAGGGTTATGCCAGCGGTGTTTCAATGAAATCTTTTGTGCGCGCTGAAGACATTGCGGATATGGCGGTTTTCCTTGGATCTGACAAAGCGCGGATGGTGTCTGGGCAGGTGATTTCGGTGGATGGGCATACGGAGAACCCTGACCCGAAGGTTTAAACTGGAGTGTTGATATGCAGATCGTGACTGAATTTCCGTTTGAGGTTGTTGAGGAGGCTGATCTGCGCATTCCTTTGTCTGACGGGATTACTTTGTCAGCGCGGGTTTGGTTTCCGCAAGGCTGTGGACCCGTGCCTGCGATCCTTGAATACCTGCCGTATCGCAAGCGGGATGGAACAGCGGCAAGGGATGCGGGAACGCATCCGTATTTGGCTGGGCATGGATATGTCTGCGTGCGTGTTGATATGCGTGGATGCGGCGAGAGCGAAGGGTTGTTCGAGGATGAATATTCGCTCCAAGAGCTGACGGATGGGGTTGAGGTTGTTAACTGGTTAAGTGCGCAGGACTGGTGTTCTGGATCCGTGGGCATGATGGGGATTTCTTGGGGTGGTTTCAATGGGTTGCAGATTGCGGCTCTGGCGCCTGAACCTTTGAAAGCGGTCGTGTCGCTGTGTTCGACGGTGGATCGGTACAGCGATGACATCCACTATAAGGGTGGTGTGATGCTGGGCGAAAATCCTGGCTGGGCAGCGACGGCGTTGAGTTGGTTTTCGGTACCGCCTGACCCAGAATTGGTGGGCGAAGGGTGGCGCGAAATCTGGATGGAGCGGCTGGAGAATACACCATTTTTGGCAGAACGTTGGGTAACGCAACAATTGCGCGATGAATACTGGGCGCATGGGTCAGTGTGTGAGGATTATTCCAGCATCAAGGCGGCGGTTTTGAGCGTAGGCGGCTGGCATGATGGGTATCGCAATACGATTGCTCATCTGGTTGAGAATTTGGACGCGCCTGTGAAGGGGATCGTAGGCCCGTGGAACCACAAATATCCGCATATTGGCGTGCCGGGGCCGCAGATTGATTTTCTGGGTGAAATGCTGAGTTGGTGGGATCATTGGTTGAAGGGAATTGATCGGGGTGTGGATGATGATCCAACGTACCGAGTTTATGTGATGGGTAGTGTGAAGCCTGAGGTTTCGTTTGAGCATCGTGCTGGGCGTTGGATTGGGTTAGATCAGCCGAAAGGCGCAGAGGAGTGGCGCTGGGCCTTTGGTGAAGGAATTGTCGACACAGATGTAACGTGCGGGCAGGGCACGGGGGAGTATTTTCCGTTTGGCTTTGGACCTGGGGAATTGCCCGACGATCAAACGGCGGATGACGCAAAGTCGCTGTGTTTTGATGGCGAAGAATTAGGCGCGGACGTGGAGGTTGTTGGCGCAGCAACGATCGCATTAACTCTATCAAGCAATCAGTCACGCGCGCAAATAGCTGTTCGTTTGTGTGATCTGCGCCCTGATGGAACCTCTGCATTGATTGCACATGGGTTTTTGAATTTGCGGCATCGGGAAGGGCATGACCGGGTGGTGGACATGCCAATAGGTGCGCCTGTGGAGGTGGAAGTTGTGCTTGATCAGGCAGCTTATCGCATTCCGGCTGGGCACCGTTTGCGGGTGGCGATTTCACCAAGTTATTTTCCGTTTGTTTGGCCTGAAGATAAAGAGGTAACGCTGAGCGTTCACAAAGGGTCTGTTTGTTTGCCAGTGCTGAACGGGGAAGGTGAAAGTGTCGCTTTTGATCCTCCAAAAGGGGCAGAGCAGGTTGATTTCAAACGGTATTCTGACCGCGTTGAAAGTAAGGGCTTGGGTCTTGAAGGAGGTGTTTGGCGCCAAGAGATCATTGGGGATGACGGGTTGATCGAGAACCCTCAGACTGGGTTGAAGACCGCGCAGAAGGTGCATGAAGTGTTTGAAATTAGTGAGGGCGATCCAAGCTCTGCGCGGGCAAAATTCGCTTGGGAGCGTTCTTACGGGCGCGAGGATTGGATGGTTCACACACGCAGTCATGTAGCGCTTTCGTCGTGCGATGGAGCATTTGTGGTAGAGGCTAAACTGGAGGCGTTTGAGGGAGACAGTCACCTGTTTGATCGCGAATGGCGTGCTGTCATACAAAAGGTTTAAAGAAGCCTGCGGCGCGGATATTTTGATCAAGAAAAAGGCTGTTAGAGACGTGTTACAATTGGAGCTTAGGTTCCTAGCTGCGATGATCGGGGCTGTTTTTGGAAAAAAACCTTCGTAAGGAAAGGCTTGCGCTGCCTAGGTGATCCGCCGCAACATGTTAACTATAGAATCTGCTTACCTTGGGAGAGAATAAATGAGCAATGAACTGAAGTATTTAGCATCCAAAGCCGCAAAGGGCCTTGTATCACGTCGTGATTTCATGGGCCGTGCTGGTGCGTTGGGTGTATCCGCGGTTGCCGCAAACACGATGTTTGCAAACGCAACCAAGGCGGCGGCGCATAAAAAAGGTGGCCATTTGGTCCAAGGTCTAGGCGGTGGTGAGAGCACCAACACGCTGGATCCTGCGCTGACGGCATCTTCGGTTCCGTTCCTGAACCTGCGTTTGTTTGGCGACACGCTGCTGGGTGTGGATCAAAACGGCCAGTTGGATATGCGTTTGGCCGAGAGCTTTGAAGCTTCTGCGGATGCGCAGACCTGGCGTTTCAAAATCCGCAAGGGTGTGGAGTTCCACAACGGCAAAACAATGACGCCTGATGATGTGCTGAAAACGATGCAGCGCCATTCGAATGACGAATCCAAGTCTGGTGCGCTTGGCATCATGAAGGGCATCGATGAGATGTCTGTGGACGGCGACAATCTGGTGATGAAGCTAACAGCACCGAGTGCCGATCTGCCATATCTGATTGCGGATTATCACCTGATCGTGCAGCCAAATGGCGGCATGGACAATCCAGCCGATGGTGTAGGCACAGGTCCCTACATGCTGGAAGCTGACGAGCCTGGTGTGCGTCATTTGTGGAAAGCGAACCCGAACTATTGGAATGCTGATAAAGGCGCTTCATATGATTCCACCGAAGTTTTGGTCATCAACGATGCAACAGCACGGACAGCGGCGTTGCAATCTGGCCAAGTTCACATGATCAACCGCGTTGACCCAAAAGTTGCGAGCCTGATTGACCGCGCCCCTGGTGTGTCCATTCAGAATGTTGCGGGTCGTGGACACTACGTGTTCATCATGCACGCCGACACAGCACCGTTTGACAACAATGAACTGCGCATGGCGTTGAAACTGTCAATCAATCGCGCGGATATGGTGGACAAAATTCTGCGGGGTTACGGTTCTATCGGGAACGATATGCCAATCAACAAGGCCTATCCTTTGTTTGATGAGAGCATTCCACAGCGTGAATACGATGCGGCGAAAGCGGCGGAGCATTACAAAAAGTCTGGCCATGACGGATCACCGATCATCCTGCGTGTTGCCGATGGCGCCTTCCCAGGTGCGGTCGATGCGGCGGCACTGTTCCAAGAGAGCGCGCGTGCAGCGGGTATTCCATTGGAGATCAAGCGTGAGCCGAACGATGGCTACTGGTCCGAAGTGTGGAACAAACAGCCGTTCTGTGCATCCTATTGGGGTGGTCGTCCGGTCCAAGACCAGATGTATTCCACAGCCTATCTGTCCACTGCGGATTGGAACGACACACGCTTTAAGAACGCCGAGTTCGATGCGTTGCTGAACCAAGCCAAGGGCGAGTTGGACAACGAGAAGCGCAAAGCGATCTATTCCCAAATGGGGTATATGGTGCGCGACACGGGCGGCCTGATCTGTCCGATGTTCAACGACTTTGTGGATGCGGTGTCTGACAAGATTGCTGGCTATCAAGGCGATCCGAATGCGGAGCTGATGAACGGCTTTGCCGCGATGCGCACACATTTCGCGTAATTTCGAATGCATCCTATTTTGAAACTGGTGGTTCAGCG
>CALLAV010000205.1 GCA_938001995.1 uncultured Amylibacter sp.
TATCGCAATCTGAACTTGACTATTAGCGCGTCGGCGAAAGCGCTGATAACCTGCGGTAAATGGTGATAATCGAAACGCTTTGGTATGGGTCGCGTCACATGGCGCGTTACATGAAGCGCAATATGCGAGCAAAACAGAACCAATGAGATTGGCAGCCTAAATGAAACCCTGATCCACCTTAATAAGGCTGCAATATGGTCCAGAATCCAGGACACTCTCTGTTCTTCGCAAATGCACTGTTCGTACTTTAAGATTCCAGAATGGCAGCGTTCGCAGCGTCAAACCATGAAAGTAGCGGGGTTCTCGGTAAGATCGTGCCAAATGGCTTCGTTGTGTTCCGTCTGTACATCGCGCAAACGGATCATCCGAACATCAAGTGATTGTGTAGGTAAATCCGTGTCGAGACTTACAAGACGACCTTCCTTCAAAGATGTGGCGACCAAAGAATAGGGCAGCCACGAGATCCCGATTTCATTCAGCGTTAACTGTAGCATGGCCAGCGTCAAAGCTGTTTCTGCGATTGGAGCGGCCGTTGCGCCTTTGGGCAATCGTGGACCTATCAAGCTGGTAAACACCTGCCCCAAAAAAGCGTCAGGAGGGTAGGCAATAATCGGAAGTTGGGCGGCGTTTACCTGAGTGCGCATCGAAGGCGCGCAAACAGGGATCAAGGTATCTTTGCCAAGGCTCACGGATTCAAACGCTTTGTTTGCTTCTGAAGTCATATCGCTCGCTAGCGCATACATGATAGCAAAATCGACGTCTTTGGACAGCAATTGCATGAGGCATTCATCTTTATTGCCTGACCGCAAACGCACAGACACATCAAATCGTTTTGTTACAGTGCGAACAATCTGGGGTGACACTGTCGTGCTCAGTGCGTGTTGGCACACAAAAGCCAATGGTTTTCCAACTTGATCACTTGAGGTTTTTAACGCGTGCCGCATCTTGTGGAGCCGCGTGCTCAAATCACGCAATTCCGCTTCAAGGTCTTGCACCCCGGGCATCAATGATACGGGTTTGCGGCTTCTGTCGAACAAGGTTGCGCCGATACTGTCTTCGATGGTCCGCACCCTGCGTGTGAATGCGGATTGGGTCAGCAATCGCTTTTCCGCCGCTTGCGCAAGGGAGCCACCATCAAGAACGGCCAATATGTCATCTATCCATTCAAGTCGCATATCGCATTCGTATGGAAAATCTCAACAACATGCAATATTTGCATTTTATGAAACAAATTTCGCATTAGATACTAAATTACTATGCGCCTAAGTTGAGATAAACACATTTAGGAGCCTTACCATGCATCTCGCCCGTTTCCCACGTGTCCACCTTGCCCACCTGTCTACGCCTCTTGAACCGATGAAGCGGCTGTCCAAAGAACTGGGCGTCGAGTTGTGGATCAAGCGTGACGATTGTACAGGCATGTCCACTGGCGGTAACAAAACACGCAAGCTGGAATTCCTGATGGCTGAGGCCGTCGAACAGGGCGCTGACATGGTGATGACCCAAGGTGCGACCCAGACAAACCATGGCCGACAAACCGCTGCCTTTGCTGCAAAGATGGGACTTAAGTGCCATATCTTGCTAGAAGATCGCACGGGCTATCAAGATGGCAACTACAACACAAACGGCAACGTTTTGTTGGATCATTTGCACGGCGCAACAACAGAAAAATTCCCAGGCGGTCATGATATGCCTGGTGAAATGGAGAAAGCCGCTGAAAAGATGCGGGCTAAAGGGCACAAAGTTTATGTCATCCCAGGTGGCGGGTCCAACCCAACGGGCGCGCTTGGATATGTGAATGCTGCGTTCGAACTGGTGTCTCAAGTCAACGACATGGGCATGAAGATTGATCGTCTTGTGCATGCCACTGGGTCGTCTGGTACGCAGGCTGGCTTGGTTACGGGTATGTGCGCCATGAATGCGCAAATTCCAGTTCTGGGCATCGGCACGCGTGCGCCACAGCCAAAGCAGGAACAAATGGTCTATGACCTTGCCTGTAAAACTGCCGAGAAACTTGGTTGCGCTGGCGTTGTTAAACGCGAAGACGTCATGGCCAACACGGATTATGTGGGCGAAGGTTATGGCCTGCCAACTGAAAGCGGCATCGAAGCCATCCAAATGTTTGCTGAACTGGAAGGTATCCTGCTTGATCCTTGCTACTCTGCCAAAGGGGCGGCTGGGCTGATTGATCTGGCCCGCAAAGGCGAGTTCAAAGACGAGCGCGTTGTGTTCTTGCACACGGGTGGAGCGGCGGCCTTGGGTGGATATGATTTCGCATTTGATCACGCGAGCCGCTGGGTGAACGTCTAAAAAATGGGTGCGCCGCGACCTATTGGCATACTTGGAGGGATGGGCCCAGAAGCCACCATCCTTTTGCAACGTAAGCTAATGGACGCGGTACATTCTCATGACGACCGCGATCATATCCCGCTGTTGATCGATTTGAATACGCAAGTCCCCTCGCGTATTGCCCACCTTATCGAAGGGTCTGGCATCGATCCTAGCGATACACTTGGCGCCATGGCACGGCGTTTGCAAAACGCAGGGGCCGCTGCTTTGGCTATGCCCTGCAACACCGCGCATCATTATGCGCATGCGATCACGGATCAGGTGGATATTCCCCTTTTGAACATGGTCCAGCTTGCGGCGGATCGGGCAGCTGAACGCCTTGGTCCTGGTGGGTGTGTTGGCATTTTGGCTTCTCCTGCGGTTCGAATTACGAAACTGCTGGAAAATGCATTGGCAGATCGCGGCCTGTCCGTGCTTTGGCCTGCAAACGACGACACCACATTACAGGCGATCCGCCTGATCAAGTCTCAAGGGCCGTGTGACGCGGCCCGTGATGCCCTGTCTTCGGCTTCCATCGCGCTTACATCTGCTGGGGCCGATTTACAAATGATTGCATGTTCCGAATTTTCATTGATTTCCGAAAGCGTCGACCAAACGGCCCAAGCAATCGATACAATCGACGTGTTGACGCAAGCTATCGTTGATTTTTCTTTGAATTCAAACTCATAACAACTCCCACAGATCATGGGCTATCGGATCGAAGGTGGCTGGATTTGCAAGCGCGGCAATGGTCAACTGCGCGTGCCAAATATCGTCGCCAACCGGAACGAGCGTGCCGTTGGCCAGTTCTTTGGAAATCGCAGTCTTTGGCATCCATGCAAATCCACTCCCATTCAGCAAACGTCGCTTAATTGTTTCGACCAACCCGTCGACATAGATCGTTTCGACGTTCATGGGTTTTCGGTCGACCGTGCTTTCAACCACCATCCCAAGAAAGGATGATTGTTCATAGGCGAGGTAAGGAATGGGCGGCCCATCTTGGCGGGCAAGGTTCCAACCATTTTCCTCCACAGCAGCGGCATCCGCAACAGGGATCAGAAGATCTGTCAGCAAATCCTTCCGCGCAAACCCAGCTTCGTTTATCCGCGGAGAAACGGATTTATGAAAGTAACACAGCATAATGTCGACGGCGCCTTCAACCAGTAATTCGCAACATGTGCTTAGGGAATCTGAAACAACGCGGGTGTGTAGTTCAGGGATTTTCGCCTGAAATTCTTCAATTCGTGTGGCCAGATAGTTAACAGAAATCGTGTGTAGGACGGAAAATCGTACAAACTGACTGCCGCCCCTGTCCGCATCGCGGATCGATTGTCGGCTTTCTGTCAGTTGTAAAACTGCGCTTTGAGCAACGGGCAGAAAGTGTTCGCCGGCTTGCGTAAGCTGAATGGGGTATGTGGCTCGATTGACCAGTGGTAGCCCGACCCAGTTTTCTAAGGCCTTGATTCTGCGACTAAAAGCCGATTGCGTAATGTTTCTTTCATCAGAGGCACGCGTAAAGTTCAGCGTTCGGGCAAGGCATTCGAAATCGCGCAGCCAATTTAAATCCATTGGGTGTTCCTTTTGCAAAAAAGGGTAGGTTTTTAAGGTTTAAACAAATATATGCAAAATTAGAATAGTTTAATGAAATGTTTGAATTGGCGCTTTGCAATCATCTCGGCCTAGTCTTCTGGCAAGGGCTAGTTGCCTGCCAACATAACAGTCCTTCGACCGCTCATGCGTACGAATTAAAAGGTGGCGTAGACCCCTAACGCATTACGGAAAGAATATTGAACACGAAAATAGTGCCACACTCGGCGCTGACCAACAGAGGAAAAAACCATGAGAACGAAACTAAGAACACTTGGCCTTGCGGCAGCGGTTGGCGTCTTTACGATGCCTGCGTTTGCTGCCGAAGAAGTTAAAATCGGTGTACCGTCTTGGACAGGCGCGCAAGCGATTGCCCATTTGCTGGCTGCGGTTGTTGAAATGCGCATCGGCGGCAAGGCCGAATTGGTGCCAGGCAACAACGCCACGATCTTTCAGGCGATGGATCAAGGTAAGGGTGACATAGACGTGCATCCAGATGTTTGGCTGCCAAACCAACAGAGCTTTACACAAAAATATGTCGATGGCGCGGGTACGGTAACGCTTTCATCCAACCCATATGAAGGCAATCAAGGTTTCTGCGTGTCAGAAGACTTTGGTAAAGCCAACAATATCACTGACATCGCGGATTTGGGGCGTCCTGACGTTGCCGCATTGATGGACAGTGACGGCAATGGCAAAGGCGAGATGTGGATCGGTGCACCTGGTTGGGCCTCTGCGAATGTGAACGAGGTTAAGACACGCGATTATGGCTTGTTGGATTTCATTGATCCGATCCGTGCTGAAGAAAGCGTTAAAACTGCACGCATCAAAGACAGCATCGCGAAAGGTGAAGGTTACGCATTCTACTGCTACAAACCGCATGCTGTTTGGTTCATGTTCGATGTGAAAATGCTGACAGAACCCACGTTTGATGAAGCAAAATACAAGATGGTTCAGCCTTCAGATGATCCTGACTGGTACAAAAACTCATCCGTTGCGACCAAAGATGCGTTGAAAAATGTACAAATCGCTTGGTCCAATTCACTTGAAGGCCGCTCTCCTGCTATTGCAGAATTCTTTGCGAACTTCGCGTTGACTGCTGACGATGTTTCCGGCTTTGCGTTCGAAATCTCGGGCAATGGCCGCGAGCCAGCGGAGGTTGCACGCGAGTGGGTCGAAGCAAACCCAGAACGTGTAGACGCTTGGTTGGGGCTCTAAGCCGACACCATATAAATCTGCCGACACCATAGTTTTGGTGTCGGCCCTTTCTTCCTTCACATCATGAACCATGGGATTGCCGTTATGAGCACCGATACCGTTGTCGAGATTTCAAATGTTTGGAAGATTTTTGGAACCGACCCTCAAGCGGCGTTGAAAGCGATCCGCGAGAGAGGTCTAAGCAAAGCTGAAGTTCTCTCAGAAATGGGGGCCGTTGTTGGGGTCGCTGATGTCAGCTTATCTGTAAATCGCGGTGAAATTTTTTGCATCATGGGTCTGTCTGGTAGTGGCAAGTCCACGCTGGTACGGCACTTTAATCGCCTGCTGGAACCGACAGCCGGCAAGATTGAAATTGAGGGCACAGATGTGATGGCTTTGGGGCCAAAAGAGCTCCAGCAATTTCGCAACCAAAAGATCGGAATGGTCTTTCAGAACTTTGCGCTGATGCCGCACCGTTCGGTGTTGGACAACGTGGCGATGCCGTTGGAAATTCGGCAAGTCGCCAAAAATGAACGGATGCGCCAAGCGGCGGCCATCCTTGATATTGTAGAGCTGGGCGCATGGGGATCAAAGTTCGCGCACGAGCTGTCTGGGGGTATGCAGCAACGCGTCGGCCTTGCCCGCGCTTTGGCTGCAAACCCTGATGTTCTGTTGATGGATGAACCGTTTTCCGCCCTCGACCCTCTTATTCGCAGGCAGCTTCAGGACGAGTTCATTCGCCTGTCCAAAATCCTTAAAAAGACGACAATTTTCATCACACACGACCTTGATGAAGCCGTACGAATTGGGGACCGCATCGCGATTATGCGCGATGGCAAGATGGTCCAAATGGGTACGGCAGAGGACATCGTGATGCAGCCAGCGGATGACTATGTTGCTGATTTTGTGGCTGGGATTTCGCGTCTAAAAGTGGTGCACGCCCATGCAGTGATGCAGCCAATAGAAGCGCATGTCACGGCGTATGGACCTATTTCAGCGGATGCCCCGCGCGTTGCGGAAAACGAAAATCTCAGCACGCTGATCAACACAGCCATTGACGACGATAATCCGATTGTCGTGCAAACCGATGGAAAAGACATCGGTGTCATCACGCGCTCTGACCTGTTGCGCACAGTCATTGAAGGAACGGAAGTATCATGAACGATCTTGGCGTGAACCCATTGGAAGACACCGAAAGCGAAGC
>CALLAV010000206.1 GCA_938001995.1 uncultured Amylibacter sp.
GGGACGATAATAAAGATGAATAAAAGCGGCATCTGGCCTCACTTGTGCATTTTCGTCATTCGGTGGACTTGAACCACCTACTGCCCTAGATATGTGTGGAACGCGGAGTTTTCCACCGCCGATATCAAAATATGAAAGAACACCTATGAATTCTGCCCTTATTCAGTTGCTGGTTCTTGCGGGAATCGCTGTTTTTCTTGTGTTGCGCTTGCGGAATGTTTTGGGAACACGCGACGGTTATGAACCCCCTGTGGAACGCTCCCGTGATGCCCCTGCGCAAAAGGCCCGTGATTTCGAAGTCATCGAAGGCGGACCTGATCCAGACATTACGGATCACGTAGAAGCTGACAGCCGTGCAGGCAAAGCTTTTGCAGCCATGAAACGGATTGAATCCGACTTTTCCGTCACTGAATTTTCGGGCGGTGCGCGTCAGGCCTATGAAATGATCCTGATGGCGTTTGAAGGGGATGATTTGGAAACGCTCAAGGGTTTCTTGTCTGCTGATGTTTACGACAGCTTTGAAGCTGTGATCACTGAGCGCCAATCCAAGGGCCTGAAAGTGGACGCCAACTTTATCGGAGTACGTGAATTGAAAGTGGCAGATGCCATGTTTGATGATGCGAACAACGAAGCTGAAATCACCATGAAATTCGTTGGCGAGATTACGTCCTGTGTGAAAAATGCAGAGGGCGAAGTGATCGAAGGTGATCCAGCCGTGATCAAACGCCAGAAAGACGTTTGGACTTTTGCCCGCATCATGGGCAGCGATGATCCGAACTGGGAACTGGTTGCGACCGGAGAATAACGATAAAACGGGCGGCACAGATATTCTCAGCCGCCCTTTTCGCGTGGGCTGTGCTGACACAAGCTGGGACAGCTGAAATGAAGGTCAAAGCCCTTTCATATTCTGAACTTGCAGGCTGGGAAACGGACAACCACGCCGAAGCCTTCGCCGCCTTTCGTAAATCCTGCAAAAAGCTGCGCCCCAATGATGTGACCAAAGCCGAAGATTGGAAAGACCTTTGCGCGATCACAAAATACGTCAGCAGCCCCAAAGCGTTCTTTGAAATTTTCTTTCAGCCCGTCCTGATTGAAGATGGAAAATCCGCGCTTTTCACAGGCTATTACGAACCAGAAATCATCGCATCGCGCACCCGTGTTGGGAAATTCAAATACCCACTCTACAAACGTCCCGCCGAACTCAAGGAAGGTGTGCCGTGGAAAACCCGCGCTGAAATCGAAAACGGTGCGCTTGAAGGGCGAGGTCTGGAATTGGCGTGGCTTGCGGATCCAGTGGAAAATTTCTTCCTCCATGTTCAAGGATCAGTACGTTTGAAGTTGAACGAAGGTGGCTCTATGCGCGTTGGCTTTGCTGGAAAAAACCACCAAACCTATCGTTCCGTTGGCAAAGAACTCATTCGTCGCGGCGTTCTAACATCGAGCAACGCCTCCGCTGGATCTATCAAAGCATGGGTCCGCAACAATCCCGTCGAGGGGCGCAAACTTTTGCAACACAACCCGTCTTTTGTCTTCTTTCGTGAACTGACAAATCTATCACCCAAAGACGGCCCTATTGGGGCGATGGGCGTGTCCGTCACAGATGATCGAACGCTTGCTGTGGATCCGAAGTATCAACCCCTTGGCGCGCCTGTCTGGATCAACAAACTGGGCGCGAAACCACTGCACCGCTTAATGATCGCCCAAGACGTCGGCTCCGCTATCAAAGGCGCGCAACGGGCGGACATTTTCTATGGCACTGGGGCAGAAGCAGGCCGTATCGCAGGCACAACCAAAGATCCTGGCCGCATGATTACGCTTCTGCCGCATGCCTCCGCCCAACGTCTTTTGCCCGAGAGTTAAGTCATGGCCCGCAAGAAACGTGCGCTGACGGAAAACGAGCAAGAGTTGTGGAACAAGGTTATCAAACAGGTCGAAACAATCGAGGCGATGCCGCCTTTGATTATCTCGCCCGCTGCGAAACCAACCAAAGCGCCAAAGGTGGAAACGCCACGAGAGATAAAACCGTTTAAGATTGGTGCAAAAGCCAAGACAAAGCCCACAACCCCTGCAACACCAAGTTTTGTGGACCGCCCCAACCAGACGTCCCCCAACATGGATCGCCGCAATTTCCAACGCCTGTTGAAGGGCCAACTTGAAATCGACGCGACGCTTGATTTGCATGGTTTAACGGCAGATCAGGCTCGCACTCAGCTTCACATCTTCATTCAAAACGCCAACCGCATAGGCAATCGCCTGCTGTTGATCATCACTGGCAAAGGGAACAAGAAAACCATAGATGAATTTGGTCGCCCGCGCTCTGGTGTCTTACGCTCTGGCGTTCCCGAATGGCTGAAATCATCCGATGCGGTTCTGCAGGTCACCCAAGCCCACGGCAAACACGGTGGCGGCGGCGCCTATTATGTCTACCTCAGACGGAAGCGGCGCTAGATTTCATATCAGGCCAAATCCGCGTCACGACAAATATGCTCCACGCTGCAATCACCACCATGTAAATCGCGTACCAGATCATCTGTTCAGGAAAGGTAACACCGGCATCGATGCCCCACCCTGTCAACGCAGGGCCAATCGCAGAGCCAATCACCATCAGTGCCGTCGCCAGCGCCTTAATCGCGCCAATGAAACGCGTGCCATAAATCTCGGGCCAAAATGCGCCCTGTACCGTTCCATAAATTCCGCCCGTCAACCCGACCAACATAAACCCAACACCCATCATCATTTCGCTGTCGGTGTACCCCATCACCGCAAATCCAACGGCCATTGGAATGGGAATAATTGGCAGCAGCTGCACCGCCCCCCAACGATCGACCGCCAGCCCACTAATCACCGCCGCGATCCCCGTTGTGATTGTATATACAGGAAACAAACGCACGATATCGCGGTGCTCTAACCCTTTCACATCCGCCAAATGCACCTGTTGAAAAAACAGCGCTGTCCCAAACACAGACGTCACCGTAATGATCGGAACCAGCCCCCAAAAACGCCAATCCTTGACCACATCAATCCGCGACCAATGCCTTTTGCACATCCCAAGAGCATCGTCCCGTTCAGACGCAACCGAAGGAACGCGCTCCTCTTTCAACAACCACACCAAAATCGGAATTGATAAGCCTGCGATACAGGCCGCGACCACCCAAAGGTTCCGCCAAGACCCGCTCGCCAGCAGCCCCACAAACAGCATCGGCAACAACGCTTCGCCCGCGGAATACCCTGCGCCCGCAACCGACAGTGCTTTACCCCGCGCGCGGACATACCATCGGGCCATCGCAACAACGGCAATATGGCTCGTCATTCCTTGCCCCGTGAACCGCAGCCCGAAAATCACCACCACCAGCATCCACCAAGACGCCACCGCGCTCATGGCCAAGCACACCATCACCAACGTCAGGATCACCACAATCGCCAGCGTGCGTACGCGAAAATGATCGGCCGTCGCTCCCGCCCAAATCATCAGAAACCCCGACGCCATGGTTCCCATCGCATATAGCTGTCCCCAATCCCCGTCGCTCAGATCAAATTCGGCCTTAATCTCGCTCGCGAAGATCGAAATAAAATACGTCTGCCCAAAACTGGAAATAAACGTCAGCAAAACCCCCGCCGCCAACCAGCGGGCATTCTCACGGATGAAAGGGATTAGGCTCATATGCGATCAAGAACAGGAAACGCTAGTGTCGTCACGCCTTATCTTCTTTTGTCCAAAAATATC
>CALLAV010000207.1 GCA_938001995.1 uncultured Amylibacter sp.
GTTCATGTTCATCTTCAACACGGATCTGTTGTTGATCGATGTAGGTCCGATGAAGGCGGTGTTTGTCTTCTTTGTCTCGTTGGTGGCGATGCTGGTTTTTGCGGCTGTCACACAGGGATATTTCTTTGCGAAATCAAAGAAATGGGAAAGCGCCGTGATGCTGTTGATTGTGTTCATGTTGTTCCGCCCTGATTTCTTCTTGGATCAATGGAAAGATAAATACACCGAAGTCACAGGCCCAGCTGCCTTGACTGCGCTCTCAGAGCTGCCTTCAGGATCCTCTGCACGTTTGCGCATTTCGGCACCTGATTTTGACACAGGGGTCGTGGGGAACATCACCGTGGCCTTCACGCCAGACGCAGACGGATCAGCGCAAGAACGCTTGTCCGCCGTGGGCCTTAGCGTGATGGAAAGCGACGGGATCTTGCAATTGGATGAACCTTTCCCCGGAACGCCATATTTCGATCAACTGGCAAACGACTATGATTTCTACGGCGATGCGCCTGCCCAAATCGAAGCTGTCGCCATTGAAAACGAACGCATGCCAAAGGAAATCTTCTTCATCCCAGCGTTCTTCTTGTTGTTCTTCATCATCCTGCTGCAACGCCCACGGGCTACGCAGCCAGCATTCTAGGAGGTTTGTTATGTATAAGACTGTCCTGATCCCCATTGATGTCTCGGTTCCCGCCGAGGCGCAAAAGCTGTTGTCCGCGGCAAAACAAATGTCTTTGGGCTGGGAAGCCACGCTTCACGTTGCAACGGTGATCCCAAACGTAGGTATGGCGATAGTTGGCTCCTATTTGGATGATGATTTCGAAAACCGCAGTCGCACCGCAGTCGAGGCTCAGCTTGCCGATACCGTCTCCACAGCAGGGATTGACGCAATCCAACATGTGCTGGTCGGGTCAGTCTATGACTGCGTCATCAACCTTGCCAATCAAATCAAAGCGGACCTGATCATCATGGGCGCCCACCAACCCGAACTGCGCGACTACCTCCTAGGCTCCAACGCCGCCCGCGTCGTGCGCCATTCCAAACAATCCGTTCTGGTGATCAGAGACACGTAAATCGAGCCCTCCGCAAAAAGGGTTAAGGTGTTCTGAAACGGTATTTGGAAAATGGTGCCCCCACACGGACTCGAACCGCGGACCTACTGATTACAAATCAGTTGCTCTACCAGCTGAGCTATAGGGGCACTGCGCGGCGTTTTGGGGGAAGATGCAGGTGATTGCAAGTGTTTTCTCGCCCCAATTTTGCAAAAAATCAGTCGCGATTGGTGAGGCTTACGATGGCGACGGCGATGAGGCTGATTAAAACGATCACAAGGGCTGCGGGGGCGGCGCCTTCGATGTCTTCGAGCGAAGCTTTGCTGTAGACTGCGGTGGCCAACGTGCGCTCTGAATAGAGCAGCAAAGTGGCTGGAAGCTCTTTGGCGGCGTCTACGAAAATCAACAGCCCAGCGGTGGCCACGGCCCCTTTGATCAATGGCGCATAAAGCTGCGTAAGCGTTTGGCGCGGTGTTTTACCCAAAGAGCGTGAGGCCATGCCGAGGTTGGGTGAGATCTTGGTAAACGCAGCGTCGATGGTACCAACGGAAATGGCGAAGAAGCGCACGCAGTACGCAAGGATCACGGCCCCCATAGACCCAACGAGCAACAAGCCAGGATCAAAGCCGGTGATCCATAGGATGGCGTCAGCAAAGCTGTGATCCAAGGCTGCGAAAGGAAACAAGATACCAAGTCCAAGCACAGCGCCCGGCGCGGCGTAGCCAATGGTGGTGACGGGCAGCAGGCGCGTCATCAAACCGTTGCGCATCAGGCGGACGCTGAACACCAGCAACACACCTGCAACAACTGTGACGCCTGCGGCAATGCCTGACAGCGCAATGGTGCGTAGCATTGCAGTCCAAAGGTCAGGATCAGCCCAGAGTTCCCATCGGCCCAGCGCGTGATCAAGGAGAATACCCATCGGAAGGACAAAACCTGACAAGATTGGGATGATGCAAAACGCTGCGGCAGCCCAGCCCGCACCTTTGGACAATTCCAGCGGCTTTGGCGGGCGCATATTGCGGGCGGTTTCGTGAAACTTGATCCGACGGCGGCTGAATTTTTCCAGCACAACCAGAACAAAGACAAAGATCAGGATGACACAGGCCAACTGTGCTGCCCCCCCCGCGTTGCTGCCGTCCAACCAAACCGAAAAGATGCCTGTTGTCAGGGTCTGAACGGCAAAGAACTCCATCGCGCCAAATTCATTCAGGGTTTCCATCATGACAATGGCAACGCTGGCAGCGATGGCAGGACGTGCGAGCGGCAGGCCGACACGCCAGAAGCTGCCGATAGGGCCGCATCCCAATGCGCGAGCGACTTCTATCGCGGCACCTGATTGGGTGCGAAACACGCTGCGGGTCAGGAAATAGACATAAGGATACAAGGCTGAGGCCAGCACGAGGATCGCAATCCCGCGCGAGCGGATTTCTGGGAACATGTAGTCGCGCTTGGTGGCCCAGCCAAAGACTTCGCGCATCCACGTTTGCACAGGCCCTGCATATTCGAGGAAATCTACTATCGCAAAGGCTGCGATATAGGCGGGCAGAGATAGCGGCAACAGCAGCGCCCATTGCAGCACGCGCCGCCCTGGAAAGCGGTACATCACGACCAGCCAAGCCGTCAGCGTGCCAACACAGCCCGCCAGAACCCCAACGCCCGCCATCATCATCAGCGAATTGCGCACATAACGGGGCAGGGTGGTTGATAACATGTGAGGCCAGATGTTCTCTTCTGGGAACAATGCGAGGTAAAACACCGTCGCAATTGGCAACACAACAAGAGCCGCAATAGCCAAGCCCAACACGCCCCAACCGTCAATGGCCAGCCTTCGCCGCATGGGTGCGGGCCGTGGCACAGAGGTGACAGGCGGTATATCTGATGTATCAGCCATTGATCCGCGCATAAACCAAAGCTATTTCAGTGTCCATAACGGCGTTTTCATTTGGGTTTACTCCCGCTTATCAAATCTAAACCTAAGTGTGATATAGGGCAGGCATGGACCTTCGACTACACATCGGTGTGCACCGCACAGCCACACAGCATTTACGCAAAATGCTGGCGCTGAACAGCGAACTGTTGGCAGAGCACGGCGTTTGTGTGCCTAGCCCAGAACACGCAGAGAAAGCCTTTGCCCGCGCGGTGCGCCAGCTAAAAGCCAAAGAAAATGTGGATAGGATCAACGCGGACCTGTTGTCATCCCTGACGCAGGACAAAGAATACAACCGCATTGTGATGGTGGACCCGAATGTGTCGGGCACGCTGATGCGCCCTATCGGGAAAGAGTTCTTTTATCCGCGCATTGGCACAACCATATCGCGTATCGTAACATCGCTCGAAGGGTTGCCTGCGCGTCTGTTCGTCAGCATTCGCAATCCTGCGACCTTTATCCCGTCCTGTTATGGCAAAGGGATTCGGTCAAAACCTGATGTATCGTTCCAATCGTTCGTGTCCGAGGCGAACCTGCAAGGGCTGCGGTGGTCTGATTTCCTGCACCGTGCGCAGTTGAAAAAGGCGGACCTGCCGATGACCGTTTGGCGCTATGAAGATTATCCCTTCATTTGGCGCGATGTGGTTCAGGCCCTTACGGGCATCGAAAACCGCGAGGATTTGGTGGGGCATACGAAACCCATGAACACTGGATTGTCTTTGCGTGGGGCCATCCTGATGCACACATACCTTAGCGAGAAAGAAGCCAAAACCCGCGAAGAATTTGAAACAGTTCGCATGGCGTTTGATCAAAAATTCCCGAGCAGTCTTGGCCACAATCATAATCTGCATTGGCCGACCGAGCTGACCGAGAGCATGACAGAGAACTACGAAGATGATTGGTACTACATCGAGCGAATGGAAAACGTAGAGACGATTAAAGCCCCCATCGTCACTTAGGTAAATAGGTTCTTCAACTCTTCGCGCAGCAGGTTCTTTTGCACTTTGCCCATGGTGTTTCGTGGTAAAGCATCCATCACAATCAGCTTTCGGGGATGTTTGAACCGCGCCAGCGTGTCGTGAAGGTGTTTGGCAATGGCGTCCAAGTCTGGTGTTTCGCCCGTTTTGGCCACCAAAACCCCGACAGGCGTTTCACCAAAGTCAGGGTGGGCCACGCCCACAACCGCGCTCTCAAGCACGCCGTTTTGGGAATCCAGCACCTCTTCGATTTCTTTTGGATAGATGTTGAACCCACCTGAAATAATCAAGTCCTTGTTGCGCCCAACGATCTGCACATAACCGTCAGCATCAATCACACCCATATCGCCCGTGATGAAAAAACCGTTGTCACGCAGTTCTTCAGCGGTTTTTTCGGGCATCTGCCAATAGCCTTGGAAGACATTGTCACCGCGTACTTCCAAGATCCCAATTTCGCCGTTTGGCAAGGTTTCACCCGTGTTTGGATCAGTAACTTTCACCTCCACACCTTGCAGCGGAAAGCCAACCGTTCCTGCACGTCGTTCGCCATCAAACGGGTTCGAGGTGTTCATATTGGTTTCGGTCATACCATAGCGTTCAAGGATACGGTGGCCTGTGCGTTCTTCGAATTCCACATGCGTTTCCGCAAGCAGCGGAGCAGAACCAGACACAAACAACCGCATGTGCGCCGTAAGGTCCTTGGTGAATCGCGCATCGCTTAAAAGGCGTGTGTAAAACGTTGGTACACCCATAATAGTCGTGGCCTGCGGTAGCTTTTCGATCACCACGTCCAGATCGAATTTTGGCAGAAAAATCATCGACCCGCCGGCCAAAAGGGTGATGTTGCTCGCCACAAACAGACCATGCGTGTGGAAAATTGGCAGCGCGTGTAACAGCACGTCATTGCTGGTAAATTGCCACAGATCGGCGAGGGTTTCAGAGTTAGATAACAGGTTCTTATGGCTCAGCATCGCGCCTTTGGAACGGCCTGTTGTGCCAGAAGTATACAAAAACGCTGCCAAATCGTCCGCGCCCCGCTCTACCGTCGCGAATTGCGCGTCCTTGTCCGCCGCTTTGTCCGCAAGACTACCTGAACCGTTCACATCCAATGTTTCCAACTGGGCCGCAGCTCCATCCGCAACGCTTTGCAAAGCATCGGCCTTAGATGGGTCACAGACAAACAACCGCGCGCCACTGTTTTCTACGAAATATTGCACTTCGTCTGCTGTGTAGGCCGTATTCAGCGGCAAAAACACGAGACCCGCCTGCACGCAAGCCGCATAAATCGCCAGCGCGGCGCCTGACTTTTCGACCTGTACGGCAACGCGGTCGCCAATGACCAGCCCCGCATTCGTCAGCACATGTGCAAATTGCGCAGCCTGTTCCAAAAACGCCGCATGCGTTACGTTGGACCCATTGGCCAGCCACAAAAATGGCGTATCGCGCCCTGCGTGTTTTCCAAACAATGCATCATAGAGGACATTGGCCATCTGCGGTCTCCTTCGCTTTGCGCCAGATTACAGAGGCGCACAGGATTCGCATCCTGAAAGTGACAGCGAGGACCAAAAAGGGATTGCGGTGGTGGCGTGAGAGAGACTTGAACTCTCGACCTCACGATTATGAGTCGTGCGCTCTAACCAACTGAGCTACCACGCCGCACCGTGGCGCTGTTTAGGCAACTGAACCGCACCCGTCAAGCGCCGAAATCGTGGGGTTTTGGGGTTTCTTCTGGCTTTACAGCGGAGCCAAGCGCTCTTGACCGCGCGCCCTTGCACCCGCTACGGCTGGGCGTATGTCATACCCGTCCCTTGATCTTGTCTTTTCCGCGCTTGCCGATCCCACACGTCGCGCGATTCTGACGCTCTTGTTAGAAGACGATATGGCCGTGACCGATGTGGCCGAGCCGTTTGAAATGTCACTGGCGGCGATCTCAAAACACCTGCAAATCCTGTCCCGCGCGGGGCTGATCGAACAAGAGCGCCGTGGCCGCGTGAAATGGTGCAAACTGGCGCCCGAGGCGTTGAAAAATGCGTCGATCTGGATGGAAAGCTTTGGGCAGTTCGAGGTGGTGAACCTCGATCAGTTTGAAAAATTCCTGCAATCCGAAACAATCGACACGGAATAGCAGCGTATTTCAGCGTTTGTTAGGTATTTGCGCCCTATTGAGGGGGTGTGAAAACCAATTGGCCTCTATTGTTCGCAGCGTTTTGTGTTGTGGCGCTTCTTCCTGTTTGGGCACTTGCCCAAGGGGGTGACGAAGAAGAGCAATGGATTCCTATTGACGGTTTACTTGCAGATGTTGCTGCAACGGGCGAAGACGCAAAAGAGCCAGAGCCAGAAGAAAAGCCACCCACAGGTCCAACAGAGCAAGAGTTGGAATGGGCCCGCACGGCGTGGTCTTATTTCGTCGCGAATGAGCATCCTAAAACTGGGCTGGTGGCGGCGGTAAACAAGTTTAATTCCACGACACTGTGGGATGAAGGCGGCTATTTTTTGGCTATTGTGGCGGCCTTCAGGCTCGGTTTGATCCAAGAGGCAGAAGCAAAAGCACGTTTGAGAAAAGCCTTTGAAAGCCTCGAGAAAATCCCGCTGTTTCAGGATA
Source organism: uncultured Amylibacter sp. (assembly GCA_938001995.1). Lineage (GTDB taxonomy): Bacteria > Pseudomonadota > Alphaproteobacteria > Rhodobacterales > Rhodobacteraceae > Amylibacter. The sequence continues at coordinate 6,556 of CALLAV010000207.1, forward strand.
AATTGCCCAACAAAGTGTACAACACAGGCACACTGCAGATGACGGATTATGCCAACAAGCCCACGCCGGATGGGGTGGGGTGGTCCGCGCTCGATATTATGCGGTTGCTGTCTGGCATGTTGGTCGCCACGCAGCAATTTCCAGACCTGACCGAACAGGCGCAGGCCGTGATAAATCGCTGGGACATGTCATTGCTGGCCTCAGAGGGACGATTTCAGGGCATCGCAGTGCATGGAAAACACCAAGATAAATTCGTGCAAGAAGGCCGCATAGGATACGAACAATATGCAGGGGTCATCGGTCTGGAAATCGGTCTGCCAGTGGAACTTGCCTCGCGCTATGGGCCGATCCTGCGCCATCAGCGGTTTCATGACATCTTGATTCCCGGCGACATTCGAACGCAAGAAACGCACGGCGTGTCTTCTGTCACCACGTCCGAACCGTTCCTGCTAGAGGCGCTTGAATTCGGGTTTCGCCCCGAAAGCATGCCCGTTGCGCGCGCCGTATATGAGGCGCAGATGTTTCGCTATGATCTGACGGGGCATCTGACCGCACTGAGCGAGGATCACATTAAGGGCAAACCCTACTTTGCCTATAACGCGGTGCTGATGGATCACACGCCGTTTATCTCTGTGACCGCCAAGCGCGTAAATGTCTCTGACAAACGAGGCATTTCCACCAAAGGCAGTTTTGGGTGGTGGGCGCTGATGCAGGATGACTATTCGCAAAAACTGCTCGATGCGGTCAAACATTTGCAAAGCGATCGGGGCTGGTATGCGGGCCTGTTCGAAAGCGATCTTAGCGCGAACGAAATCCTGACGATGAACACCAACGCCGTGGTGTTAGAGGCGCTGCATTACAAAAACTTCGGCCCCATGTTCCAACGTTAGCGATCTGCGAGCAACATGATTAAGGCCACGATGGTGGCCGCGACACCAATGAAGATCACCGTTGGTGGCAGGTCCGATCCGAATGCCAACTCCCAAATAATCACCCAGCTTGGCACCAGATAAGTATAGGCCATCACCTTTGCAGACGGCAGGTGCAGCGTCGCGTATTGCACGCAAAAGAAAGACGACGCGGTGGCGGCTACGGCCAAATAAATCAAACCGATCCAAAACATTGTGGGCAGGGTGGCCCAATTCACAAGGACCAAGTCTTGCACGGATAGGGCCGTCAGAATGATCCCACCTGCAATGACTGTTCCAAGGGTAAAGACCAGTGGTTTTTCGCCACGGTTTAGTTTGCGCACAAGCGGTGTATAAAACGCATGGGCGGCACAGCCGATGAGGAACAGAACCTCTCCGCGACCCACGTCAAACCGCAACAAAGCATCTAAATCTCCACGAAACACCACCCAAACTGCCCCGACACCACCCACCGAAAGGGCAAGCGCCATCCAACGCGTGGTGATCTGGCGCAGCAGAATCCAGCCAAACAGCGCCGACATGATCGGAGTCAGAGTGAAAATCGCAGATGTCGAAATGGACGGCGCGGTTTTCAAAGCCTCGAACATCAACACAAAGTAAATCGAAAACACACCACCAAGCGCAAAGTACCGCCAAGAGGCCTTAAAATCACGCGCTTTAAGGCGTGGACCCGCTGCGACAAACACACCGAGCACGACTGCTGCGATCCAAAACCGCAAGGCGGTCAGCGCTGTTGGGTCCATTAAATTTGCAATCCGAACACCGAGCGGGAACGCCCCTGCCACCAGCAGGGAAAAGGCGAGCATAGCTGCGTGACCGCGCATGTAAGGAGAAAATACCATGCCCCTTTCATATCGCTTTGCTGGCTGGGTGCAATCGCGCTAAGCTTATTGCATGAAAGACCAAGACCTACGATCAGCCTTACAAGCCGTTACGACCGTTTTGTCGCCAGAGCAGACTGCGGCGCTCGATCCTGTGATTGCGGCCGAAAACACCCAAGGGGCTGTGGCCGTTGCGCCAGCGAGCCTCGTGGAAATTGCTGCGATTTTTGACATTTGCAACGCGACCGCGACGCCGCTGATCCCCCATGGTGGACGCACAGGGTTGGCAGGGGCAGCGACGGCCAGCGGGTCCGAGGTGATGCTACTGGGCACAAAGATGCCGGCTCTTATAAACGTTGATCCTGTATCCCAAACTGTGCATGTCAGCGCCAACACCACACTGGCAGATTTGGAAGCGAGCGCGCGTGAACACGGTTTGACCGCTGGCATCGACCTTGCGGCGCGCGACACTGCCACCATTGGGGGGATGCTGTCTACCAATGCAGGCGGGATGGAGGCGCATCGAAACGGAACCATGCGCGAACGCGTATTGGGGTTGGAAGCGGTGATGCCGAACGGCACGATCCTGTCCGATTTGGCCCATGTGCGCAAATGCAACGAAGGCTATGACGTCAAACAACTGTTGATCGGGGCCGAAGGCACGCTTGGCGTTATCACCTCTGCCACGTTGCAATTGCTGCCCGAACCACCCGAACCGAGCACATTTCTGATGGCCTTGCCAGATACGGCAGCGGCGCTCGGCGTGTTGCGCAGCCTTCACAGCGCTGCGCAAATCCAAGTGCTGCGGGCCGAGGCCATGTGGAACCTTTTCGCCCAAGAAAACGCAAAACTGCAAACGGTGAATCCACTCAAGACCCTGCCAGATGCCCCGCTATACGTCATCTATGAAGTCCACGTTGCGCAGGGCGATGCCGAAGACGTGGTGTTCGCAGCACTTGAGCCGCATTTTGACAGCGGCGGTATTCTCGATACGCTCGCAGCGCAATCTGCCCAACAAGCCGATGATATCTGGATGCTGCGCGAAGACACGATGTCTATGGGCACAGTGTTCCCGCATCGCGCCTGGTTTGATGTCTCTGTCCCACTGGCGCAGCTTGATAGGTTTGTTGAAACCGTGGAAACCCGTATTGCCGCGCTGGACGAAGGCTTGCAAATCCACGTTTTGGGGCATTTGGGAGACGGCAATCTGCACTATTCAATCGCAAACAACGCACCGATTTCAGAAGCTTTACACAAACGCATTAAACCCGCTGTTATGGATGGTCTGAAAGACATTGGCGGCTCGTTTTCCGCGGAACACGGGATTGGTGTTGAAAAGCGGGACGCCCTTAAAAAATATGGGGATGCGGGTAAATTGACCCTCAATCGGATGATCAAACAGCTGTTTGATCCCAACAACATCTGCAATCCGGGCAAAGTGTTGTGAAACGGCCAAGCCTGCTTGACTCATACCCCGTGAAAGCCTAAACGCACCCTATCCAATGGAAGCAATAGACTTCCGGTCTCAGGATCGCCACCCATCAGCGAGTTTCGCCCATGGGTGTAATTGTCGTTTGGACAATTGGTTTTTGGGCTCGGAATTCTTATATTCTTCCTTAACCGGCAACAACGAAAGGACGCCACGGTATGTTTGAAAGTCTCTCCGACCGCCTCTCTGGCGTCTTTGACAAACTCACCAAACAAGGTGCGTTGTCCGAAGCTGATGTATCCACTGCCCTGCGCGAAGTGCGTGTTGCCCTGCTGGAGGCCGACGTTTCCCTGCCAGTGGCCCGTGATTTCATCAAGGCCATTCAGGACAAAGCCACAGGCCAGAACGTCACCAAATCCGTGACACCGGGCCAACAAGTTGTGAAAATCGTTCATGACGAGATGGTGCATTTCCTGTCGGGTGATGATGCGAACGCTGGCACGCTGAAGGTCGACAATCCGCCTGCGCCGATCCTGATGGTCGGTCTGCAAGGCTCTGGTAAAACAACAACGACTGCGAAACTCGCCAAGCGCCTGAACGAGCGCGAAAAGAAACGCGTTCTGATGGCGTCGCTCGACACCAACCGCCCTGCGGCGATGGAACAGTTGGCGATTTTGGGTTCACAGATTGGCGTGGACACGCTGCCGATCATCAAGGGTGAAACACCTGTTCAGATCGCAAAACGTGCAAAACAGCAGGCGACGCTGGGTGGCTATGACGTTTACATGCTCGATACTGCGGGCCGTCTGCACATCGACGAAGAGCTGATCCAACAAGCTGCGGAAGTGCGCGATGTGGCACAGCCCCGTGAAACACTG
>CALLAV010000208.1 GCA_938001995.1 uncultured Amylibacter sp.
AAGCGGCGATCATTTATGACAGCCCGATCACGGACAGCAAAGAAGCAATCACCTATGCGCAGTTGCAGGATCGTGTGGCCCGTTTGGGTGGCGCGTTGCAGGCGCAAGGGATCACCAAAGGCGACCGTGTGATCATATATATGTCCATGACACCAGAGGCGATTATCGCCATGCTGGCCTGTTCGCGGATTGGTGCGATCCATTCGGTGGTGTTTGGCGGGTTTGCCGCCAACGAGCTGGCGACGCGGATTGATGATGCGACCCCGAAAGCGATCATCGCGAGTTCTTGTGGGATCGAGCCAGGCCGTGTGGTGGAATATAAACCTCTGCTGGACGAAGCAATCAGGCTGTCTGCGCATAAGCCAGACACCTGTATCATCTTTCAGCGCCCCCAAGCGGAAGGCAGCTTGGTTGAAGGCCGTGATCTGGATTGGAATGCCGCGCAGATCGGCGTTGCCCCCGCGCCCTGTGTTGATGTGAACGGCAATGATCCAGTTTATATCCTCTATACCTCTGGCACGACGGGCCAACCCAAAGGCGTTGTGCGCCATACGGGTGGGCATCTGGTTGCGCTGAACTGGACCATGAAGAACGTCTACAACATGGACCCCGGCGATGTGTTCTGGGCGGCGTCCGATGTGGGTTGGGTCGTGGGGCATTCGTACATTTGTTACGCGCCGCTGATCCACGGGAACACGACGATTGTGTTTGAAGGCAAGCCCGTGGGCACACCTGATGCGGGCACGTTCTGGCGTGTGATTGAAGAGCATAACGTGCGCGCGTTGTTTACCGCGCCCACGGCGTTTCGCGCGATCAAGCGGGTCGATCCAAACGGCGAGTTCGTTAAGAAATACGACCTGTCCAAGCTGGATACCCTGTTCCTTGCGGGGGAGCGTGCGGACCCTGATACGATTGAATGGGCGCAGGACCAGTTGGGCGTGCCAGTGATCGATCACTGGTGGCAGACTGAAACGGGGTTCACGATGGTCGGCAATCCGATGGGGATTGAACCGATGCCCGTCAAACTCGGCTCGCCCACCGTGCCGATGCCTGGCTATGACGTGCGCATTTTGTCTGATGAGGGCGAAGAACTGCCCGCAGGGGAGTTGGGGGCGATTGCGGTGAAATTGCCGCTGCCACCCGGGACTTTGCCAACACTGTGGAATGCAGAGGAGCGGTTCAAGTCGTCCTATCTGAATGCCTTTGAGGGGTACTACGAAACGGGTGACGCGGGTGTGAAGGACGAAGACGGATACCTTTACATCATGGCGCGGACCGACGATGTGATCAACGTGGCAGGCCATCGCCTGTCCACGGGGGGCATGGAAGAGGTTCTTGCGAGCCACCCTGACGTGGCAGAATGCGCTGTGATTGGTGTGGCGGATCAGCTGAAAGGGCAGTTGCCCATGGGATTCCTGTGCCTCAGCGCTGGTGTCGATAAGCCCCACGCCGATGTGGTGAAGGAATGTGTGACACTGGTGCGCGAAAAGATCGGGCCGGTTGCCGCGTTTAAGTTGGCTTGCGTGGTGGATCGTCTGCCCAAAACCCGTTCGGGCAAAATCCTGCGGGCCACTATGGCGAAGATCGCGGATGGGCAAGAGTTCAAGCTGCCCGCGACGATTGATGATCCCGTTATTCTTGATGAAATCGCCACAGCCCTAAAAGACCTTGGCTATCCCAGCAACACGTCCTAGGTTGCGCACGCGCAGTCCGTCTTTGCGTAATTTAGCGTAAGGAAGAAATTGGTGCCCGTCCGTGTTTTGATTGTTGAACAAACTGACACGACACGCGACGCTTTTCTGTCTGTGCTTGAACGGGCTGGCATGGACGCCTATGGCGCAAGCTCTGTACCAGAAGCAGCGGAATTGTTTGCCAAACGTGGCGCACATATCGTTGTCTTGGATCTGTTGATGATATCGGGCAATGCGTTTGCGTTTATGGCAGGCGTATTGGGCGCGATGCCAAATACGCGCGTCATCGCCACCACAGCCAGTGGCGCTATGCGACAAGCCAGCGCGGCAGTGACGCAAGGCGCATTCGATTACTTGGTAAAACCTATTGATTCAAAACGTCTTTTGCGCACTGTCAGAAATGCAATTGACGGACGCTTTGAAACAAGTGCGGCGCAAGTTCCTTATGTCAAAGCGCTGTTTGGTGCGGCCCATACAGACATCGAACGCATGGCCCCAAGCATGGCCCCCATTTTAATCGAAGGCGAAGTGGGAACCTGTAAACAGGATTGTGCCGCGTTGATCCATGAACAGTCCCACCGTGCAAAGCTGCCTTTTGTTACGCGGGCCTGTGCAGCGTTTTCGGGCAAAAAGCTGGAACACTTGTTTTCGTCAACCTTGTTGCGCCATGGAGGAACCTTGTATCTGGAGGATGCAAACAAACTTTCGCTTGGTGTACAGACGCAGCTTTTGCGTTTCTTGCAAACGCCTGTTTTTGATGGTGATGCAGACGGTATAGAACATTCAAATGTGCGGATCATCTTGGGCATTTCCAGCAATTTAGAAACCGAAGTTGACGCGGGGCGGTTTCGCGAAGACCTGTTTTATCGTCTAAAAGTGGTGCGCATTGTGTTGGCCCCATTGCACACACGTGCAGCAGACATTCCGATGATTGCGCAGGCTTTTCTCAACCGCATGTCAAAAGACGCAAACAAGCCGCAAAAAGTGTTGGCTGATGATGCAGGGTCCATTTTGTCGCGGATGACATGGACAGGAAACCACGGCGAATTGCGCCATGTTCTGGCCCAGGCTTTAAAGAACCACCGCTCTAAGGTGGTGCGCGCAGAAATGCTGCCAGATGCGGTTTTAAAAGCGTTTGTGGATGTGACGCGCGCGGACCCGCCAGTGGATGAAAGCGTGTTTTTGAACAACGCGGACAGCTCTATTGCCGACTTGGTCAAGGCGGGTTGGGCGTTGGCGGATTTGGAACGTTTGGTCATCGAATTGACCATTTCACAAAACGGAGGGTCGGTTCCAAAGGCTGCAAAACAACTGAGCGTTTCCCCCTCAACGCTGTATCGAAAACGCGAAGCATGGAGCGGTAAAACCCGCTGATTTTGTTAATAAAACGCGGGTTCCCAATGGGGCAGTGCCGCTAGACTGTGTCGCTGTTGACGTGTTAACCACGAAATGTTGTGTTTCCTGCCCTTCGGCTCTTTACAATGTGGCAAAATAAAGGCACGTTTCCAATCGTATCCTAGGGGGCTTAGATGCGAAATTATCTTGATCATGCGGCACGTGCTGCGCTTGCTATTGTTGTTGCTGCCACATTGGCAGGACCCGTCACTGCGCAGTCCTTGCGCAAAGTGACGACACCGGCGGAAAATCCGCCAACATCCTTCAAAGGCAAACAATACGTGGACAGCCGCGGTTGTGTGTTTATTCGCGCAGGCTTTGGCGGGAAAACCACTTGGGTTCCGCGGGTGAACCGCCAGCGTAAAGTGTTCTGTTCCAAACGAAACACCCCGTCCTTGTCCAGCAGCCAACTGGCGTCTGTGCAAAATCAGGTGAACCCTGCTCCACAGGGTAAAGTGCTGGACCTGTCCGCACCTACGATCAAAACCGTGGCCGCACCTGTGCGCAAAACGGTCAAAGTTCCCCCAAAGAAGGTTGTGAAAACACTGCCGGCACAGCCCAAACGGGTTGTGGTTGCAAAACCCGCACCTGTGAAAACAGTGCGCGTCGTTCAGCCCAAGCCTGTGATTGTTCAGGCTGCGCCTACGCAGCGAGTGGCCGTGCGCGGACCTCAGAAAATTCATCCGGGCGATCTGGTGCGCAATTCGCGTGACGCAGCCGACAATGCAGGCCTGAACCGCCGTGTGGCTGTGGCTGCGCCACAAACACAAGTGGTGCGCCGTGTTATAACCGCACCCCAGCCCCAAATCGTGCGCCGAGTCGTCACTGTGCCCCAGCAGCAAGTTCAATCCGTTGCGCCAACACAAGTCACCCGCGTTGTTCGTCGCCAAGTGGCATCAGGTGCGCAGCAAATTCATCCAGGTGATCTGGTACGTGCCAACCGTTTGCAGGCCGCCGCAGCCGCCAACCAATCTATCAGAGTGACCAACGCCCCCGCAGCGCAGCGCAAAAAGAAGCGCGTGAATTATAATGTGCCGATCAGCGAATTGGTTGACCCGATCCACAAACTCCCGATCACTGGCTCGGTCATTGGTGCGGATGTGACCCGTCGTGGCGATGCGCAGATGCAGCAAGTGTGGACAAACACCGTGCCGCGCCGTTTGGTGAAGCAAAACCTGCAGGTGCGTATTGAACGTGTTGTGGTTGCCCCAAACACGCGCACTGTTAAGTCTAGCAAAAAGGTCGTCGTGCGACAGCAACGCCCTGCGGCCACATCGACAGGGCGCTATGTGCAAGTCGGGACTTTCGGGAACCCATCAAATGCACAACGCACCATTCGCCGTTTTCAATCAGGCGGTGTGCCTGTTGCCACGCGCAACATGTCGCGCGGCGGACGCAACCTGCAAGTGGTTCTGCTTGGCCCATTTGGCAGCAGCGCCCAAGCGCAATCCGCCATGCGCGCCGCACGCGGAGCTGGCTTTGGGGATGCGTTTTACGTGAAATAAGCCTGACAGAGGCAAGACAAAAGTCTATCAAAACGGCGGCGCAAGCTGCCGTTTTTCGTTGAAAGGAACCCTATATGTCCCGCACTGTGATTAAAAACATCGGCCATTTGGTGACGATGGACGACACGCGCCGTGAATTGACGGACGTTGATATGGCCATTGAAAACGGTGTCATTACCGAAATCGGCACAGGGTTACGCGGGCAGGGCATTGATGCAGCAGGCTGTGTTGTGACCCCCGGATTGGTGAACACGCATCACCATCTTTATCAAACCCTGACACGCGCTGTTCCAGGGGGGCAAGACGCGCTGTTGTTTGGGTGGCTGCAAACGCTCTATCCGATTTGGGGGCAGATGGGACCAGAGGAGTTTTATACATCCGCGCAAGTCGGGTTAGCGGAATTGGCGCTGTCTGGCTGTACCACCAGTTCCGATCACCAGTATATTTTCCCAAACGGCGCGACGCTCGATGACAGTATTGCAGCCGCGCAAGAGGTTGGCTTGCGCTTTCATGCTTCGCGCGGCTCCATGTCCATCGGCGAGAGCGACGGCGGGCTGCCCCCTGACAGTATGGTGGAAGACGAGAATGCCATTCTTGAAGATTGTATTCGTGTGATTGACCGCTTTCATGATTCAAGTAACGGCGCGATGACGCGTGTGGTGGTCGCACCCTGTTCGCCGTTTTCTGTCTCCACGGATTTGATGAAGAACAGTGCGGCCCTCGCGCGGGACAAAGGCGTCATGTTGCACACGCATTTGGCGGAAAACGACGAAGACATTGCCTATTCGCTGGAAAAATTTGGCTGCCGCCCGGGCCAATACGCCGAAGATATGGGTTGGACGGGGGATGATGTCTGGCATGCGCATTGCGTAAAGTTGGATGCGCAAGAGATTGATTTATTTGCACAAACAGGAACGGGTGTGGCCCATTGCCCTTGTTCCAATTGCCGCCTCGGGTCAGGGATCGCGCCCGTGCGGGCACTGCGGGATGCGGGCGTGCGTGTTGGGCTGGGCGTCGATGGGTCCGCGTCAAATGATGCGGGGCATTTGTTGGACGAAGCACGACAGGCGATGTTGCTGCAACGGGTGCAAAACGGTGCGGATGCTATGTCTGCCCGCGAAGCGTTGGAGATCGCCACATTGGGTGGGGCGCAGGTTTTAGGGCGCAAGGATGTAGGGTCGCTCGCTGTTGGTAAACGGGCTGATTTTGCGGTTTGGAACATGGTAAACTTGGCAGCGGCTGGCAACTGGGATCCCGTGGCGGCATTGCTGCTCACAGGGCCGCATTCCGTGCGCGATTTGTATGTCGAAGGCCGCGAGGTGGTGCAGGGTGGAGAAATGCAAACCCTTGATTTACCTGCAGTTATTGCGCGCCAAAACGGTATGGCAAAGCGATTGGCAGGGCTTTAACCCCGAACGCGTTCCCCGGCCACCCACACCGCCGAAATGGCGCGGTCGTCGCCCATCATGATGGTGGGGAAGACGGCTTCCCAGATATTCTCCGCGCGTGCTGCACTTAGCTTGATCGGATCGGTGGAACAGAGGTTGAGGGCGATGAGGTCAGCCTCATTTCCAGCCACCAGATTGCCGATTTTATCCGACAGACCCAGCGTTTTGGCAGAGCCGACCGTTGCAAGGTACAACAAGTGGCTGGCATGCAGTGCATCGCCGCGCAATTGCGCAACCTCATAGGCTGCGGCCATGGTACGTAGCATCGAAAAGGATGACCCGCCGCCAGTGTCTGTTGCCAAACCCGTGGTAACGCCCGCTGCGTTCAGCCCTGTCACATCACACAGGCCAGAGCCGATAAACGTGTTCGACGTGGGGCAGTGGGCGATGGTTACGCCTGTGTCCCGCATCTTGGTAATTTCGCGCGGGGTCAGATGGATCGAATGCCCCATGATCGCCCCCTCGCGCACCAATCCGTGTTGTTCGTAAGTATCGAGGTAATCGCGTGCATTCGGGAACAGCTCCTTAACCCAAGCGATTTCTTCGAGTTGTTCCGACAAATGCGTTTGCATCAGACAATCAGGACGCTCGGACCAGAGACCGCCAAGTGCGGCAAGCTGATCCTCGGTCGAGGTCGGAGAAAAGCGGGGCGTGATCGCATAGGTGGCGCGGCCGTGCCCATGCCAACGGTCAATTAGGGCCTTACTGTCGTCATACGCGGATTGCGCAGTGTCGCGCAGCGTGTCGGGTGCGTTGCGATCCATACAGGTTTTCCCGCCCACCATGCGCATGTTGCGCGCAGCTGCGGCTGTAAAATAGGCGTCAACGCTTTGCGGATGAATGGTGCAGAAACTCGCCGCGGTGGTTGTGCCATTGGCAAGCGCAAAGTCGCAGTATTTTCCTGCAATATCAGCGGCATAATCTACATCATCAAAGCGAGATTCTTCGGGGAAAGTATAGGTGTTGAGCCAATCAATCAGCCGTTTGCCCCATGATGCAATGATTGCGGTTTGCGGGTAATGCACATGCGCATCCACAAAACCCGCCATCAAAAGGTGGTCGCCCATGTCGGTAATTTCGGCGCGCGCGTGCGTCGCCTTCATGTCATCTGCAGGGCCCACCGCCGAAATTTTACCGTTTTCGATCGCAACCGCGCCGTGGGTTTCATGACGTGCTGCGCTTGGCCCTTCGACAAACGGATCGCCTGAAAAAGAAAGGGTTTGTCCGAGGATGAGTTGGGTCATTGTCTGCGCCGCCTAAGAACATTCAAAGGACATGTTTACACCTTTCTATTCTGGGCGAACAGAGAGGTTATTTTGAAGGGTTTTAAAGAAATCTTTGAAAATCAATAATCCGCGTAGGATTTTTCTTCAACGATTTCAGAGCCTAACGCCAGATTGATCTGCTTTTTCAAATCGGCACGCTTGTCATTGGTCACATAAACCGCGCGGGCGAGGCGGATGAATTCTTTGCCAAAATCACCCGCTCGTTCGCAATCGCGGATGTCGTCTTCGATGTCCCACAGCTCTTTGTTTACAGACAAAAGAGCCGCATTCAGGGCGGTAATTTCATCTGATTTCGGGATGCCTTCGTCTGCCACTTTTGACAAAAGCTCGTGTTCAACCTTCACGTTGGCCCGTTTTGTCGCGTCAGAGATATTTTCCAACTTGATCGTCAGGATCGTCAGTTTATCGAGCAATTCGCCCGGTGAAATAGGGGTCAGGATTTCACGCATTTTTCTGTTTTACCAATTCTTCTATGTCTGTGCGCAGCGTTTGGAACACAGTGTCCCAATCGCCAGATTTATCTTGTCGAACCAACCGCATGGATGGATACCAAGGGGTGTGATCGGGGTAGGGCTCATACAGCCAATATGCTTCGGAGTGCAGCAGGTTCCAAACATTTGCCCCAAGCGAGCCCGACACATGGGCAATAGCGCTGTCCATGGTGATCACAAGGTCGAGTTCATTGATCAGGGCTGCGCTATCTGCGAAATCGCGATCGTTCGAGGCCGCATCGACAATCACACAGGACGTACCGTCCGCATGGAAGGCCTCGGTCAGCGGTCCTTTGTATAGCGAGAACATTTGCACGTCCGGAATATCCACAAGCTGCAAGAATTGCGTGTGGCTAAACGAACGTTTGTGATTGGCGCGGTAGGTGACAGAACCTGACCACAGAACGCCGATTTTAAAGTCGTCGGCAAACGGGGCCAACAACGATTTGGCCCGTGTGACGCTGTCATCTGGGATTGCCAGTTTGGTTGGTTCCGGCAGTGTTTCAATAGTTGTGCCAAGATAGCGCGGCAGATCCATCATCGGTGACCAATAATCACACCCCTGCATTTCCTCTTTGGCGAACACAAATTTATCAACGCCTTCGAGGGTCTCAAACACACGGCGCAGCGGCTTTTTCACGTTCATACGCACCTTTGCACCAAGGTCCGCAAGGCCCCGCAAAAAACG
>CALLAV010000209.1 GCA_938001995.1 uncultured Amylibacter sp.
AGGCACCGTCATGCCTGTGGAACGCCGTCACCAACTGCTCGCCCTTTCTGCAAAATACAACGTCCCGATTTTTGAGGATGACTGCTACGCCGACCTGATCTTTGACGGAACACGCCCACCCGCGATCCACGCGCTCGACACAGAAAACCGCGTCATCTACTGCGGCACTTATTCCAAAACCATCGCCCCTGCCCTGCGCGTTGGCTACCTGATCGCGCCGTGGCCACTTATGGGCCACCTACTGCCGTTGAAAACAGATGCAGGATCAGGTGCGCTCGAACAAATGACGTTGGCGGAATATTTGCCCAAACACTTTGAAGAACACCTCTCGAAAAATCGCCCCATGTTGCAGGCCAAGTCAAAGGCACTAACCACCGCGCTCGACGAACATTTTGGCGCAACCGCCGAATACGACCCACCCATCGCAGGCATCTACCTCTGGGTTACACTGCCCGAAACCGTCAACACAGATCGCCTGTTCGTTGCAGCGCTCAAACACGGCGTCGAAATCAATCCAGGATCACAATGGACAGTGAACGGCCCCGCTAACACCAACCGCATGCGGATTTGTTTCGGGCATCCCTCCATCGAAACGATCAAAGACGGAATCGCGAAACTCGCGCAAATCTGCTTTGAGGAATTCGGCGTCCCGATCCGAAGCGGAAATGTGGATCGTTAGGCGCGAACAAACTCCGCCTTTTTATACCCCTGCAAATACAGCAGTCCCGTCAAATCGGCATAGTTTAACCGCAGCGAAACCTCTGCCGCCACGACAGGTTTCGCATGCAGCGCAACACCCGATCCCGCTAGGTGCAACATACCCAAATCATTGGCCCCATCGCCCACTGCAATCACATCCTTCGGCGTCAATCCACGCGCTGCAACAATCTCGTTCAACGCATCCACCTTTGCCTGCTTGCCAAGCACAGGAATGCCGTGTTCCCCCGTCAATTTCCCACCCTCTTGCAGCAGTGTATTTGCGCGGTTTTCATCAAACCCCAACCGCGCCGAAATTGCCTGTGTAAAGTCCGTGAACCCGCCAGACACCAACGCCGTATAGGCCCAGTTCGCCCGCATCGTCGCCACCAACTCAGGCCCCCCTGACATCAGCGTAATACGCTTTTTCAACACATCACTGATCACCGAAATCGGCAATCCTTTCAACAGGCTAACCCGCTCCGCCAGCGCCGCCTTAAAATCCAACTCTCCGTTCATCGCTCGCGCTGTGATCCCCGCGACACGCTCTCCAACGCCTGCCTCGGCAGCCAGTTCGTCGATGCACTCCTGCTCAATCATCGTGCTGTCCATATCCGCCAGCAGCACCGATTTCCGACGCCCCGCAACGGGCTGCACACAGAAATCGATTCCCATCCGCTCCAGCCCGCGCCACAGCACTTCAAATCCCTCAATTTCACGATCAAAAAACAGGTCCACCGCCTCATTTTCCGCCAGCCATTCGTGTCCGCTCGCATTTATTTTATCCGTCATCATCATCACCAATTCCGCATCCAAACGGCTGTTCTCAGGCTTAGAAATAAGGGTCGCGACGTACATTTTGGCATCCATCTCAGGTGTTGTTTCCGACGCCTTATTTTCCAAAAACGGCACAAACACCAGCATTTCTTGTTGCAGCGCAGAAAAAACCGTCTTAGACGCAGAGGTGGGACACCCTTCCCCAACGAAGGGCATATGACTGTAAGGTTACCACTGATGACTTATCCAAAGCCGGACACACGTCCGCAAAATCCCCGTTTTTCTTCTGGCCCCTGCGCGAAACCACCTACTTGGTCGGTGACGGCATTGATCGACGCCCCTTTGGGTCGATCTCACAGGGCCGCAATCGGCAAAGACAAGCTCAAAGCTGCGATTGAAACCACCCGCGAGGTGCTGGGCGTTCCTGCTGATTACAAGATTGGCATCGTGCCAGCCTCTGACACGGGTGCTGTCGAAATGGCCATGTGGTCCATGCTCGGCGCGCGCGGCGTGACCATGCTGTCATGGGAGAGTTTTGGCGCAGGCTGGGTCACCGATGTGACCAAACAGTTAAAGCTCGACGTGACGCACCATCACGCGGAGTACGGCCAACTTCCTGATCTGTCTTCAATCAATTTTGACGATGACGTGGTGTTCACGTGGAATGGCACAACATCGGGCGTTCGCGTTCCAAACGGCGATTTTATCCCTGCAGACCGCGAAGGGCTGACCATTTGCGATGCAACCAGCGCCGCTTTTGCCCAGGACCTCGCTTGGGACAAGCTTGATGTCACCACATTCAGCTGGCAAAAAGTGCTCGGCGGTGAGGCAGCGCACGGCGTGTTAATTCTTTCTCCACGGGCTGTTGCTAGGTTGGAATCCTACACGCCCCCGTGGCCGCTCCCTAAAATTTTCCGCCTCACGAAGGCTGGCAAATTGATCGACGGAATCTTCACGGGGGCGACGATCAACACCCCCTCCATGCTTTGCGTCGAAGATTATCTCTTCGCGCTCGATTGGGCCAAATCCGTTGGCGGTCAAAAGGGCTTGCAAGCCCGCGCTGACGCGAACTTGGCAGCGATCGAAGACTTCGTGGACACAACGCTATGGATCGATTTCCTCGCAGAAGAAGCAGAGACACGCTCCAACACCTCCGTCTGTCTGAAATTCGTGGATGATCGCATCACCGACGGCGCAGCTTTCGCCAAGGCCATTGCAAAACGGCTCGACGACGCTGGCGTGGCGTTTGACATCGGTGCGTACCGCGACGCCCCTGCCGGCCTGCGCATCTGGTGCGGCGGTACAGTTGAAACCTCCGATATCGCAGCCCTGATGCCTTGGATCGACTGGGCCTTCAACGCCGAAATTTCCGCTTAAAAATAACCGCCCCGCACCCGTTGCGGGGCCGCTCCCCCAACAAAAAAACACACATAAGGAACGCCCAAAATGGCCCCTAAAGTCCTCGTATCAGACAAACTCAGCCCCACGGCAGTGCAAATTTTCCGCGACAACGGCATTGAAGTTGATTTTGAGCCTGACCTCGGAAAAGACAAAGTCGAACTCCTCAAACGCATCGGCGAATACGATGGCCTCGCCATCCGCTCCGCCACCAAAGTCACCGAAAAAATCCTTAACAACGCCACCAACCTCAAGGTCATTGGCCGCGCAGGTATCGGTGTTGACAACGTTGATCTGAACGCCGCCTCCCGCAAAGGTGTGATCGTCATGAACACGCCGTTCGGCAACTCCATCACCACGGCAGAACACGCCATCGCTATGATGTTCGCCGTTGCCCGTCAAATCCCGGAGGCCAGCGCATCTACCCACGCAGGCAAGTGGGAAAAATCAAAATTCATGGGCGTGGAACTGACGGGCAAAACACTCGGCCTCATCGGTTCTGGCAACATCGGTTCCATCACCGCGTCGCGCGCT
>CALLAV010000210.1 GCA_938001995.1 uncultured Amylibacter sp.
GGTACAATCTGCGTCTGCGCGTCCCGCAACATTTGAATACGATGTTCGGTGGTGCGGTGCGCGATGTATGCTGTGCTAAGTTCCGTGGCCACATTTGCGGGGATCCAGTCCTTCACCGCCAAAGCCTCTAGCGCGCCAAGCGTCGTTGCATTTCGCAGGCTTTTGTCCCGTCCCCCTGCGATCAACTGCTGGGTTTGCGCAAAAAATTCAATCTCTCGGATTCCACCGCGCCCCAGTTTCATATCATGCCCACGCACCGTGATCGGCCCGCCGAGACCTTTATGCTCGCGGATCAAAAGGCGCATGTCATGGGCGTCTTGAATGGCGGCAAAATCCAAATGCTTGCGCCAAACGAACGGCGCGATGCGATCCAAAAACGCCTGCCCCGCCGAAATGTCCCCCGCGCAAACCCGCGCCTTGATAAACGCAGCCCGCTCCCATGTGCGACCTTCGCTTTCGTAGTACCGCTCTGCGGCGTCCATAGGCACGCAAACAGGCGTCACAGAGGGGTTGGGGCGCAGCCGCAGATCAGTGCGAAAAACGTATCCGTCAGGCCCTACATCTGACAACATCTTGGCCATATTGCGGGTCGCACGCTGCAATGCCATGCGCGCTTCATCATAACCATCGCCCGCATGACGCTCTGCGTCGAACAGGACAATCAGATCAATGTCCGAGGAATAATTCAACTCCCTCGCGCCCATTTTGCCCATGGCAATCACGGAAACACCCGCGCAATCCGCAACGTCATTTGGCCCGCAATTGGGCAGTTTTCCACGCGAAACCAACGTTTCAATCTCTGCGCGCAGGGCCATATCCACGGCCAAATCCGCAAACCGCGTGAGCCGTCCTGTGACCTCTAACAGCGACCAAATACCCCCCAGATCACAGGCGGCAAGCAACAGCGCAACGCGCCGTTTCGCTTGCCGTAAACCACGGCTTAATGGCTCTTCAATGTTCTCTAAAATACCTTCAAAGGCGGCGTTGGGGTCTGTGTCCAGAATGCTGTCAAACCACGCCGCCTCTTGTTCTAGCAAACGGCGTAAAAAACTGCTGCTGCCTGACATGCCCGTCACAAGATCACGTACAGTTTTCGGCGCATCACTAAACCGCGCCAAAACATCCTCTCCCAAGGCAGGGTCAAAGGCCAGTGGCGCCGATTTAAGCTGATTTTGTAACGTCATTCCAATAGGATGCGCCGCTTCCCCCCTTGCGTCAAGCAACCATTCACGCCTAGATTTGACCATGAGCAAAAGCCTAAAACGCGTTAAACGCACCGCCGAGGAATTGGGACTAAACATCGAAGTGGTGGAAACCGCTATCGACACCCACACCGCTGAACAAGCCGCTCAATCGCAGGGGTGCCATGTGGATCAAATTGCCAAATCGATCATTTTTCGCGGCGAAACCTCTGGTACAGCGATCCTGTTTTTGACCGCGGGTGGCAACCGTGTGGATGCAGACAAAGCCTCCGCGCTTGCCGCTGAACCGCTTGGCAAAGCGGATGCGGCGCTGATCCGCGCACAAACTGGGTTTGCCATCGGTGGTGTGTCCCCTATCGGCCATCTACATCCGATCAGAACGTTCATTGATCCGCGTTTGTTGGAGTTTTCCGAGCTTTGGGCCGCCGCTGGAACACCGCGCCATGTGTTCGCCATTTCGCCCCAAACCCTTGTGGATGTGACAGGTGCGGTGGTCGCTGATTTCGCTGGCTAACGCGCGAGGAAATTCATCACAGATTTCGCTGCGCGCTGACCTGGGTCTTCGCCGCCACGTCCCAATGCATCGATGGTTTGATTGCAGGCCGCCCGTTGCTCCGTGTGCGCTGCATCATCTGTAAGAAGTGTCGCAACGGCTGGTCCGATTTGATCTGGGGTGCAATTTTCGAACAAAAATTCAGGGATAACACGGGTGTTTGTGACGATATTAATCAGGTTTGCTGTATCAATCCGCGCCAATTTCTTGACCATCCGCGTTGTTAAATAATTGGCCTTATAGGCCACAACCATCGGACACTCTGCCGCCGCCAGTTCCAGCGCAACAGTGCCGCTTGTCGCAAGCGCCACATCCGCCAAACGGAACGCAGCCCGTTTGCGATGCTCGGCTTCTTCGGCAGAAAACCCTGTTGGATCAAGGATATAGGTACGCAACGCCCAGTCCTCCACCATGTCCTTAACCTGTTCAACAACCGCTGCGGCGGCAGGCATCAAGATTTGCAGCCCTGCCAATTCACGCGCAGAAGGTGCGATACACCAGCGGTACACGGGGCCCATCCGCGCCACTTCCCCTTTGCGCGAACCAGGCAGTAGGCACAGGATCGGGCGGTTGCGATCTAGGCCAAGTTCCGCAGCCAGTGCATTCACTTCGTCCTCAGTTGGGACAGGTTCGGACACCACGGGATGGCCAACAAAATCGCAACTCATCCCTGCGGCCTCCATATAGGGCGGCTCAAATGGCAGCAGCGCAAGAACATGATCCACAGACTTTGCCATCTTCTCAGCCCGCTCCGGTCGCCATGCCCAAACACTTGGGGCAACATAGTGAACGACTTTCAGGTTCGGGTTTGCCTCTTTCAGCTTACCCGCAACGCGCAGGCAAAAATCCGGGCTGTCGATGGTGATCAAAACATCAGGGGCGAACGCCTTTGCAGCGGCGACAGTCTGTTTCACCCGTTTTAGCAGTTTTGGAACCTTTGGCAGCACTTCAAGCAGCCCCATGACCGATAAATCAGACATATCGAACAATGAGCGCAAGCCCTGCGCTTGCATCATTGTCCCACCTACGCCCTGAAACTGCACGGGTCCAAGCGAAGATAGTCCCGCCATCAACGCCCCGCCCAGTTTATCCCCAGACGGTTCACCCGCCAGAATGAACACTTTCATTCGTGGGCCTCGTCATCGCGGGCGACGCCTACCAGAAACAAGCCCAGCTCATCCGCTTTCGCAACCGTTTCTTCCAGCCCCAACACCAGAACGCCGCCCGCCTGAACAGCGACGCCAGCCAATCCAGCTTTTGCAGCGGATTCGATTGTGCCCGCTCCAATGCTCGGCAAATCCACGCGCCAATCTTGGCCAGGTTTTGGCACTTTGCACAGGACCCCCTTTGCGCCCTTTTGATTAAGCTTAAAGCGATCCCCTGTCTGCGCTACAAAGCCGAGCATCGCGTCTGTACCCTGAATGCTCTCCACACCCAGACAAATTCCTTGCGCGACCACGGCCCCCTGCCCCACGTCCATGCGCCCAGAGGCTTGGGCGATGTCCAAACCCCGTTTGATGTCCACCCAATCGGCCTTGGAAATCTTAGCAACTGTCTGAATGCCACTTGGCGCAAGCAGGCTTTCCAACACGTCATGCGCACCGATCACTTCCATGCCTTCAGCCTCAAATATCGCAGTGATGGTGCGCAGGGTGACATCGTCGCCCGACTTCATCGCAGGCAGCAATTTCGGGGCCAGTCGCCAGAACTTCAGATCGAACTTCAACAGGCTTAACTGTGGGCGTTGCATCGCACCTGCGAATGTCACATGGGCAAAACCACCCGCCCTTAGTGCTTTGAACATACGCGCTGGCTTTTCAAACTCGGCTTTGATGACAGGGCGGCCTGCCACCCAGTCAGGCGCAAATCCTGCAAACAAAACAACGACATAATCGCGACCTGTGCGCGCACAATCTTCGGCCAGTAACTTTGGCAAATCACCATCCCCTGCGACAATCGCAAGAGGGTTGTCGCCCGCAGCCACAGCCATAGATTAGCTGCCTTTCGGCGTTGTGATGTGACGGCTGCTGTCTTCTAGGATGAAATCTGTCACGTCCTGCACCAGCGCATTAGAGGCGTATTCCAACTGCATCGTCCCTGCCCGTTCGCGCAAAGATCCCGTGCCCGTGAACAACAGTTTGAACGCGGAACGCAGGCCGTTAATCTCGTTCTTTTCAGACCCGCGCCGTTTCAGACCCACAAGGTTCAACCCTTCAAGGGTGGCCCGATCGCCCAGAACCGTGCCATAGGGGATCACATCGGCCACGACGGCGGCAAGACCACCGATCATGGCGCCACGACCCACGCGGCAAAACTGATGCACCCCAGACAGCGCGCCCATGATCACGTGGTCTTCGATAATGCAGTGACCGCCAAGGCTGGCGTTATTGGCCAGCACCACTTCGTTGCCGACAATACAATCGTGCCCGATGTGAACGCCCATCATGTAAAGACCGTCGTCGCCGACTTTGGTCAGCCCGCCGCCCCCTTCGGTGCCAGGGTTCATGGTGACATGTTCGCGGATGCGATTGCGTTTGCCGATTTCCAGCTTGGTGCGCTCGCCGCCAAATTTCAAATCCTGCGGGATGTGCCCGATGCTGGCGAACGGAAAAATGATCGTGCCATCCCCGATTTCGGTCCAGCCCTCAACTACAGCGTGGGATTTTAGCTCCACCCCTTCGCCAAGCGTGACCTCTGGTCCGACGACCGCAAAGGCACCGATTTTGCAGTTCGGTCCAACGACCGCACCGTCTTCGACCACCGCCATGCGGTGGATTTCAGCGCTTTCATGCACAGACATCTTATTGATCCTCTGGTGGAACCATCATTGCATTGAATTCGGCTTCGGCGACAACTTTGCCGTCCACTACGCCTTCACCATAGAACCGCCACAGCTTACCACGGCCACGGATCACCTTCACGTGCAGCTCCAACTGATCGCCTGGCGTAACAGGGTGACGGAATTTACACTTATCAATCGACAGGAAGTACACCAGCATGTCGTTGTCGATCATATCGAGCGTCATGACCACCAAAACAGCGGCAGTTTGCGCCATAGCTTCGACAATGGTGACACCGGGCATGATGGGTTGCGCGGGGAAATGGCCCTGAAAATGCGGCTCGTTATAGGTGACATTCTTAATGCCAACAGCGCTTTTGTTCAGGTCAATCTCGCGGACACGGTCAATGAGCAGGAATGGATAGCGATGCGGAATCATCCGTTTGATGTCTTGGATATCCGCGCTTTTCAATGCGCCCTCGGTTTCAGCCTCTGCCATAACAGGTCCTTAGTCTTTGATTTATCGTTCAATCTTGCCTATCAACCCGCGTCGAGGCGATCAAGTCAGGAGTTCTTTATTCAGGCTCCATCTCACCCGCGCGGTAAGCGGCATCCAGCCGTTCAATGACAAGGTTTGTAACATCGCCCCCTTGGCTGATCCAAACAGCACTTTCGTCCAAAACAAAGACGATGCCGTTTTCTTTCATCAACTGGGCAATCACCCGTTCTGCTTGGCGAAAAAAACTGAATCGCGCGCCTTCTAGCGCCTGCGCCAGTTCAACAGCTTTTTGATCTTGCTGGCGACGCACCTCTTTTACCTTTTCGTCAAAGGCTTCGGCTAGCGGGCTAAACTCTTCTGATGTAAGGGTTTTGCGCACATCGGTCAGTTCACGTTCTTCGCGTTCCATATCTTGCGCAAGCGTGTCATTTTCTTCCACAAGCGCCTTTTGCCGTGCGGCGAGGCTTTCGACCAGCGCCTTCCCAAATTCAGAACTTTGAATTAACCGCTCGCGATTTACGCTGACGACCTCGGGGGCGTTTTGATAAATTGGAAAGTTCGGCGCAACCTGACCAACCACTGGGGGCGCAACACAGGTTGCACCCACCATTGCTCCCAAAAAAATGCGAGCAATGCCCAGCATCAATTAGAACCGTGTGTCGATTGTGAAGTTAAAGCTCTCGGTTTTGTCGACGCCTTCAACATAGTCGATCGGC
>CALLAV010000211.1 GCA_938001995.1 uncultured Amylibacter sp.
TCCCAATGATCCTTGCAGTAATCAGCTATTGGGTTATCGGAATGCCTTCCGCTTATATCCTCGGATTTTGGTTCGATTATGGCGCGCAGGGCGTCTGGGGCGGCTTGGTGATTGGCCTTTCGGTGGCTGCGGTGACAATGATTTACCGCTATTTTAAACTCCAACGAAACCTCACCTTCGACACGGCTTAATAGAAAAGGCTCCTAGGGTTACCAAAACCTTAAGAGCCTTTTTCTTGATCTAAATATCCAAAGCGGATCGCTGCTTCAGATCACTCCCACTCAATTGTGCCCGGAGGTTTGGACGTGATGTCATAGGTCACACGGTTGATGCCCTCGACCTCGTTGATGATGCGCGTTGCGGTTTCCCCAAGGAACTCGTGCGAAAACGGATAATAATCCGCTGTCATCCCATCGACAGAGGTCACAGCCCGCAAAGCACAGGCAAAATCATAAGTGCGCCCGTCGCCCATCACACCCACAGTGCGTACGGGCAAGATGGCAACAAACGCCTGCCAGATATCATCGTACAGACCGTGCTTGCGGATCTGATCGATATAAACCGCATCCGCTTTGCGTAGGATCTCCAGCTTCGGACGTGTAATTTCACCGGGGCAACGGATCGCAAGACCTGGGCCGGGGAAGGGATGGCGCCCGATAAAGCTGGCAGGCAGTCCCAATTCACGCCCAAGCGCCCGTACTTCGTCTTTGAACAATTCGCGCAGTGGCTCCACCAATTTCAGACCCATCTTTTCGGGCAGTCCACCCACGTTGTGATGGCTTTTGATCGTCACAGACGGCCCACCCGAAAACGAAACGCTTTCGATCACATCAGGGTAAAGCGTGCCTTGCGCCAAAAATTTCGCATCCCCGACTGCCGTTGCATGTTTCTGGAACACGTCGATAAACAGCTTGCCAATGATCTTGCGCTTGGTTTCGGGATCATCTTGCCCGTCCAGCTTACCCAGAAACAATTCCTGCTCATCTGCGTGGATCAGCGGCATGTTGTAATTGTCGCGGAACATGGTGACGACTTCTTCTGCCTCACCTTGGCGCAAAAGGCCGTGATCCACAAACACACAGGTCAATTGATCGCCGATGGCTTCGTGGATCAGCACTGCGGCAACGGAGCTATCAACACCGCCCGACAGGCCGCAAATCACTTTGGCATCGCCAACCTGTTCGCGGATCGCCGCAATCGCCTGTTCGCGGTAAGCGCCCATGGTCCAATCGCCGCTAAAGCCCGCCATTTTCACGAAATTCTCGTAGAGTGTCGCGCCCTTGGGTGTGTGATGCACCTCTGGGTGAAATTGCACGGCATAGAAGTTACGATCCAAATCCGCTGTAATCGCGTAAGGCGCGTTTGGGGAGGTGCCATAGACGTCGAAACCTGGGGCCAGCTTGCTGACGTGATCGCCGTGGGACATCCAGACCTGTTCGTCGCCATCAGTAAACCAGCCGTTTAGCAGATCAATGGACCCTTCAGGTTTCACAAAGGCACGCCCAAATTCTGCTGTACCACCACCGCCAGAAATCTTGCCGCCTTCGACTTTGCCGCCCAGCTGTTCCATCATCACCTGCTGACCGTAACAAATGCCGAGCACAGGCAGGCCAGCCGACCACAGGCTTTCAGGAGCACGGGGGCTGCCGTCGCGTGTCACACTGTCAGGACCGCCAGACAGGATCACCGCTTTGGGGGCAAACTCTGCCAAGAACGCGTCGGTGACCAATTGATAGGGGTGAATTTCGCAGTACACATTCAATTCGCGCAGCCGCCGCGCAATCAATTGGGTCACTTGCGAGCCGAAATCAACAATCAGCAAGCGTTCGTGGGTCATCTCGGCGGCGGGGGAGTGTGATGTATCTGTCATGGCAACGCCTTAGTAAACGCACCTTCAAAGTGCAAGCCTGCTTTGTGATCTTGGCCCGTTTCCCCACAAAAAAGCCCGCGCCAGTTTCCTGCCGCGGGCCATGATTTAGACGCTAAACGCCTTAGTGAGCGAATTTCTTGATCTCACCTGATTTCAACCGAGCGGAATAGCTTTCCAGCTCGACTTTGACCAGTTTCATCAAGAAGTACAGTGCCGTGATGTTTACAACTGCCATGGCAAAGATAGCCGCGTCAGAGAAGTCGATCACAGGGCCAAGGCTCGCTGCTGCACCAATCACGATGAACACACAGAAGATTACCTTGAACACCAACTCGGAGGTTGATCCTTCACCAAAGAGGTAGGTCCATGCTTTCAGGCCGTAGTAAGACCAAGAAATCATGGTGGAGAAGGCGAACAAAACAACCGCAAGGGCCAGAACATATGGGAACCAGCTGATACCAGAGCCAAAGGCCGCAGATGTCAAAGACACGCCAGATGTGTTGCCAACCGTTGCAATCGCACTGCCAGCTTCGTTCAAGACATAGTTGCCTGACGCTGGATCAATGATCAATTGACCAGAGATGGTGATCACCAAAGCTGTCATTGTACAAATAACAACCGTGTCGATCAGGGGTTCTAGCAAGGATACGAAACCTTCGGTGATTGGTTCTTTGGTTTTCACCGCAGAGTGGGCAATCGCCGCAGAGCCAACGCCAGCTTCATTGGAGAAGGCCGCCCGTTTGAACCCTTGGATCAACGCACCGACGAAACCACCAGCAACGCCAAGACCTGTGAAAGCCCCTGCAAAGATTTGCCCGAACGCCCAGCCGATTTTGTCGTAGTTCACCAAAATGATGATCAACGCTGCACCGACGTAAAGGATGCCCATGATCGGCACGACCTTTTCGGTAACGTTTGCGATGGATTTGATCCCGCCAACAATCACTGCGAACACAACAGCCGCAAAGATGATGCCCGTGATCCAACCCGGATAATCACCAACAATGCCCGAGATTTGCGCATGGGCTTGGTTGGCTTGGAACATGTTGCCCCCGCCCAAAGCACCCAAAATACAAAAGATCGAGAACAGAACCGCTAGGATCTTACCACCTGGCAAGCCAAGTTCGCTGAATCCTTTGGAAATGTAATACATCGGACCACCAGACACAGACCCGTCTGGATATTCGTTGCGATATTTCACACCAAGCGTACATTCGGTGAACTTTGATGCCATGCCCATCAGACCCGCAAGGATCATCCAGAACGTCGCACCAGGCCCGCCGATACCGACCGCCACAGCAACACCCGCGATGTTGCCGAGGCCAACGGTACCAGACAGCGCAGTCGCAAGTGCTTGAAAGTGGCTCACTTCACCTGCATCGTTCGGGTCCGAATAATCGCCTTTCACCAATTGAATGGCGTGTCTGAAGTAACGGAACTGAACAAACCCAAAGTATAGGGTAAACACAGTCGCGGCGATCACCAACCACATCACGATCCAAGGGAAATTCGTCCCCGGAAACGGTGAAAAGATCAGCGTAACGAACCAACCTGTGGACGCAGCAAAGACTGCGTTCACTTTTTCATCAAGCGAACCCGCTTCCTGTGCCAAAGCGGGCAGGGCGGATGTGCTCAGAGCTGCCAAGGACAGCATGAGTTTAGATTTTAAAGTCATCGTAGTTTCCTTATCCAACAACGGTGACGGGCACGCTGGCGCTCATCACGAGGTTTGCGGTTGAGCTGCCGAACAAGCGTTTGGCAAAGCCGCCCTCCGAAGAGCGCGCTACGACGATTTGATCGGCACCTTGTTCCACGGAAATTGCGTTAAGCGTGTCAGCAACATCCCCGTGACGCACGATACCAGATGCGCTGAAGCCTTCTGATTTCAGGCTTGCAACCGCTGGGTCAACAACACGTTCGTGTGCGATCTTCAGCTCTTCTTCGCGGCGTTTGTGGCGCATCGCGTTTTCTTCGGCGGTTTGAAAGGTAAATGGTGACCATTCCACCACATACACGACGACGATTTCACACTCGCCGATCAAACCAGCAAGGCGTTTGGCATGTGACAGCGCGCGGCTGCCAGACCCTTCACCGTCCAGCCCAATGACCAATTTTGCAGTCATGATTTTTCTCCTGTTCCCTCGAAGCGTAAGGTTGGCAGAGCAACCTTAGGTGGAAGAGTCTTGTTGCTTCGAATCTGTTTTTGATGATTCTTCCATGGTTAACTGTCAGTGATAATTGCTAGGAAGTGGGGATTTATTAGCCATTTATTCGATAATAATTCTGGAATACTGGCTAAAAATTAGTGATAATCCCTAAATGACCAGAGAATTAGACAGAATCGATAAGTCCATCCTTGAACAACTTCAAGGCAATGGCCGCCTTTCCATCGTAGAACTTGCCAACCGCGTGAACCTGACCAATACACCGTGTTCAGAGCGCGTGAAACGGTTGGAAAAAGAGGGTGTGATCCAGAAATACGGGGCCAAGCTGAACCTTGATTTGTTGGGCTATGCGCATTTATCCATCGTACACGTCTCTTTGAATGCAACTGGCGACAGCAACCTTGATCATTTCAACCTCGCGGTTCGTTCCATTAAAGAAGTCGAATCTTGTATGATGATCGCAGGTTCATTTGATTATTCCCTGACCGTCCGCACCCGTGATATGGCGCATTTTCGACAAGTCTTGGGGGATCAAATCAACAAGCTGCCAGGCATCCGACACACCAACTCTTTTGCCGTAATGGAAGTTGTGAAAGAACAAGAAGACTATTTTTTCGTCAAATGACCCATGTTAGCAACTGGGTAACATAAAAGGACGAAACCATGCCCCATATTGGCCCAGATGTAACACTGAATGATCCTGCGTTTATCCATGACAGCGCCTTGATCCACGGCAAAGTTACCCTGCATGAGGGCTGCTCTGTCTGGCCCTATGTGGTCACCCGCGCCGAAATGCATGAGATCGTCATCGGCGCACGCACCAACATCCAAGATCATGTGATGATCCATGTGGGCTATTCCTCTGCTACGATTGTGGGGGAGGATTGTTCGATCACACACCGCGTTGTTTTGCATGGTTGTACGCTGGGGGATCGCGTTCTCATTGGTATTGGCGCAACCATCATGGACGGGGCGAAAATAGGCAGCAATTCCATTGTTGCTGGGCATTCTATTGTCACCGAAGGGTCGGAGTTTCCCGAAAACAGCATCATCGCGGGCAGCCCAGCAAAGTTGATTAAGACGCGCGACAACAGTGCTGCCAATTTGATGAACGCAAAATTTTACCATTTGAACGCGCTGAACTACGCCAAAGGGATTGAACGGCTGACACCAGAGAACTTTCGCGCGTTACAGTCTTAAAAAACGACGCGCAATGTCGCTATGATCCTTTAAACGACGATTCCGCACCGCATGCCCTTTATAAACAGGCTACATACGGCACCAACACTATTCTGCGTTTCTTTGTGAAGGACCTAACCCATGTCTGAAGCCGCCCAAACTCCTCGTCGTCGTTCCCGCAGCGGAGGCGGCGGTGCAGCCCGCCGCGCAGAACGCACAGCCGTTCGGATTGAAGCCGCGAAATACATTGAACGCAACATTCCGAATTTTGAAGTCCTCAACGAAGAGGCAATGCAAATCATCGAAACCAACGCCGAAACAATTTTGGCCGAGATCGGCGTGAACTTTCCCGACAACCCTGCTGCCTTAAAACGGTGGGCTGATGCAGGGGCCGACATTGACGGCGAACGCGTGCGTATCCCGCGTGGGCTAGCGCGCGAGTTGATAAAGACCGCCCCATCCGAATACGTCCAACACGCCCGCAACCCAGATCGCAATGTGCGTGTGGGCGGCAATTCCATGGTTCTTGCACCCGTTTATGGCCCGCCATTTGTGCGCGATATGGAAGGCGGCCGCCGCTATGCGACAATGGACGACTTCAACAAAATGGTGAAGCTGATCTACATGTCCAAATGGATGCACCATTCGGGCGGCACAGTGTGTGAACCAACTGATGTGGCCGTTAACAAACGTCACCTCGATATGCTGTATTCGCACATGACACTGTCAGACAAACCCTACATGGGTTCTGTGACGGCCCCCGAACGCGCCGTTGATTCCGTGAAAATGTCGGAAATTCTGTTTGGCGAAAGCGTTGCGAATAAGACCGTGATGACTTCGCTGATCAACATCAACTCTCCGTTGACGTTTGACGACATCATGATGGGCGCGATGGAAGTTTACGCGCAGAACAATCAAGCCTGTATCGTGTCTCCTTTCATCGTAGGGGGTGCTATGGCCCCTGTGTCCGTTGCAGGAACGCTGACGCAGGTTCTGGCTGAAGCGCTTGCAGGCGTGGCTTACAACCAACTGTGTAACCCAGGAGCGCCTGTGATTATGGGGGCCTTTGTGACGTCGATCGACATGAACTCTGGTGCGCCGACCTTTGGCACGCCCGAAGCGTCCAAGATCCTTTACGGGGCAGGGCAGTTGGCGCGGCGTTTGAACCTGCCGTTCCGCTCTGGCGGGGCTTTGTGTGGGTCCAAATTGCCCGATGCGCAGGCGGCTTATGAAACTTCGAACACTTTGAATGCGGCATTGCTGGGCGGCGTGAATTTCTGTCTCCACTCTGCTGGCTGGCTGGAAGGGGGTCTTGTGACCTCGTTCGAGAAATTTGTCATGGATGCGGATCAGCTCGGTGTGCTGCATTCGATCGCTGAGGGCGTGGACATGTCAGAAAACGGCCAAGCCATGGACGCAATCCGCGAAGTGGGGCCGGGTGGCCACTATCTTGGCTGCGATCACACCCAGCGCAATTTCAAAGACAGTTTCTGGAAATCAGGCGTGTTGGACTACAAGCCGTTTGAAACTTGGCAGGACGATGGGTCCAAAGACACGATGCAACTCGCGAATGACAAAGTGCAGCGCATGTTGTCCGAATACACCCAACCTGCCATTGACCCCGCCGTGGACGAAGCCCTCAAGGCCTATATCGCAGAGCGCAAGGCATCAGAACCGGACGCGTTTGGGT
>CALLAV010000212.1 GCA_938001995.1 uncultured Amylibacter sp.
CAACCCGTCGCTGCCAGCAACCCAGACCTGTCCCCCTGCAACAACTGGACCAAAATAAGCATAGGTCGCGCGTTTGCGGCGATCTTTTTCCTGTTTGAAATCAGGGAGTTCTTGGGACCAAACCTCGGTCCCATCCGATGCATTCAGCCGTTTCACTGCAAAGCGGTCTGTCACCATAAAGACTGCGCTGCCCGCAGGCCAGACTGGCGTGTAAGACCCGTCTTTTGCTGTCCACAAGCGATTGCCAGACCGGCGATCCATAGCTGCCAAACGGCCCGTTTGGTTCGCCACGTATACTGTGCGCCCGTCAATCACAGGATCACTAGAAATATCCGCCACCAAATTCCGCGCCAGACCTTTGTTGCCGCCTGACACTGACCCACTCCATGCGCGCAACCCGTTCGAGGCAACCGTGCCGACCAGCTCGCCCGATGAAAACGGGATCACAACCAATTTTCCGAGCGCCGCTGGCGCACCAGAACCCGCAATGCCCGCAGTATTACCCGGGCTAAGCTGTTGCCAGTTCACACGACCGTTTTTGATATCAAGGCCGACAGCCACGTTGTTACGCGCCACAGCCACAACGGTGTCGCCCACGATTACGGGATCGGCAGATATTGCGCCCGTCATCTGGTGGCGCCACCGCACAGCACCGCTGGCAGGGTCCATGACAACAACTTCGCCGTGCCCCGTGGTCACAGCCAAAACACCGCTGCCATAGGCCAAACCGCCACCCGAGGCTTCGTTCGCCTTTTCATTCGGAGGCGTCAAATCCGCAGACCAAACAGGAGCCCCTGCCGTGGTAAACGCCCGCACATTCGCGTTTGCATCCATTGTAAACACGCGCCCGCCTGCAATCACAGGGCTGGCGGTAATGCCATGTTTTTTAGAATTGCCAGACCCGATATTTGCGCTCCAGACTTTGGTCAAAGTGCGCCCTAGCGTCGGGTGTTTGATCAAATGCTGTGCGGACCCGTTGCGGTGGGTCCATTCAGCGTTTGTCGAAGGGGACCGCAGCGACAGCTTGTCAATGCGCACCTCGGTGTCTTCAACCGCGGCTGTTTCACCCTCTGCCAAAATCGGCGCGCGAATATCAAGACGATCGCCTTCAAGAATGCGTTCGCGTGTGCCACAGCCAACCAAAACCGCCCCAAGAAGAAGGGATACCGTCAGCGTGCGCCCAATCTGAAATGTCTGTCCTGTCATTGTCTTCGCCACCCGCTCTGCTTTGATCTTATGCTTTGATCCATTTGCTTGCGTATTTGTGCAAGGTTCTGTGTGAAAAAGCAATCGCGCCATTTCGTGTTATTCTGGCAAAAGAGCAGAGATATCTGGGATCTCTGCCCCAAGTGCCACCAACATTTGTGTTGCACGATTGCGCAGGCCATCGGTGATTTCGCTGTCTTGGAACAATTCTGTGAAAATTTCGACCGCTTTGTCGCGTTCCCCTGCGCTCAGCGCAACCAAACCTTGTTGTTCCAGCGCCAATGGGCGGTACAACGCTCCTGGCGCTGCCAGCTCTGCCAAAGCGGCGTCCCGTGCCGCCGCATCTTGGTCCGCACCGCCAAGCATCAGCGCTTTTAGTCGCGCCATATCCGCATAAACAGGCGCTGCGCCGCTGTTGGCCACAGCATTATAGGCGGCGATTGCCCCAGCATTGTCGCCAGCTTCGACCAGATCACCCGCACGCCGCATTTCTACGATAACAGCGGCGTCGCCAGCTTCTGGTGTGATTTCAGCCAGTGCAGCTGCACGTTCCGATGGGTCCTCGGTGTTGATCGCAAAGACCAGACGATCGCCCAGTTCTTGGGCTTTGCGGGCGGTTGTTGCCTTGGAATATTCCAAATACCCCGTCACAGCCACAATGCCCAAAACCAGCACAACCGCGATCCAGCCGTATTTGCGCACATAGCCATACAGCTTCTCGCGCCGAACTTCTTCGGCGACTTCTTCAATAAAGGAATCGGTTTCGCTCACGACTGTCTCCTGATCCGTTTTCGCGCGGACACTACTGCGAAGCGACTGGCTTTGCCAAGGCGCATTTAGCCAATCACTGCGACCTTTCAGCGTAAACCTCAGAAAATAAGCAATGCTCTCTTGCCAGTTTCCTGCCATCAGCCTATTTAGAGAGCAGTGCTTATTTACGCCCCGAAACGGTTGTGTTTCCAATGGGCTGGAGGTTGCCGAAATGCGAATAACCCCTCTTCTCACCGCAGCTTTGGTTTGCGCCTTTACGTATATGCTGATTTTGGAGCGCGATACGCTTTTGGCCTTTGCAGGCGTAGAGGCCGAAGCCCCTGAAGAAGAAGTGGTGATCGAGCGCATCGAAGACAAGCCACCCGTATCCGTTATGGTCATGAAATCGCAGGCAAAACCCGTGGAACGTGGCATTGTTTTGCGCGGCCAAACCGCAGCGTTTCGCCTGTTGGACGTAAAGGCGGAAACAAACGGGACGGTGATTTCTCCGCCTTTGCGTGCAGGCACGATGGTTGGCGAAGGTGAATTGCTGTGCCAGCTCGATGCAGGAACCAAAAAAGCATCCCTAGCCGAAGCAAAGGCCCGTTTCGCCGAAGCACAAGCCAACAACAACGCCTCTGCTTCGCTGGTTCAAAAGGGCTATGCCTCTGAAACCACGGCGTTTTCACGGCTCGCTCAGCTAGAAGCCGCACAAGCCGCCGTTGAACGTGCAGAAACCGAAATGGAGCATTTAGAAATCCACGCCCCGTTTTCTGGCATTTTGGAAACGGACACAGCGGAATTTGGCGCGTTGATGCAGACAGGCGCGACCTGCGCGCGCATCTTGGAACTGAACCCGATTAAACTTGTCGGTTACGCCACGGAACAACAAGTGCAACGCATTGCCGTTGGCGGTCCTGCGGGTGCGCGTCTGATCAGTGGTGATACGGTCGTAGGAAAATTGACCTTTATTTCGCGCAGCGCCGATCCGCAAACACGTACATTCAAAGTCGAAGTGACTGTGCCAAACGAAAACCTCGCCATTCGCGATGGCTCCACTGCGGAAATCTACATCGGTCTAAGCGGTGAAACGGGTCACCTCCTCCCCCAATCCGCAATGACATTGAACGACGGCGGCATCATCGGTGTGCGGATCGTGGAAAGTGGTGCGGCGAAATTCGTGCCCATCACAATCGTTAACGAAACAGCAACGGGGGTTTGGGTGACGGGCCTTGACGACACCGTAGAAGTGATCGTTGTCGGTCAAGAATATGTCGTATCAGGCCGCCGTGTTACTGTTACCTACCAAGAGGACGCGTCATGACAGGCCTCGTTGATTGGGCATCAGCCCGGGCGCGGATGATCTTTGCCTTCATCGCGC
>CALLAV010000213.1 GCA_938001995.1 uncultured Amylibacter sp.
GCAAAGCTCCAGATCACCCGGTTTGTTCGCATCGAACAGGATCAGCGGGTGCATATTGCCGTCCCCTGCGTGAAACACATTGCCCACACCCAAGCCATATTGCTCCGACAACTCGCCAATGCGCTTGAGCACATACGGCAGCTCCGACACAGGGATCGTGCCATCCAAACACATATAATCGTTGATCTGACCCATCGCGCCGAACGCGGACTTGCGCCCAAGCCAAATGGCGGCACTTTCCTCAGCACTCGTGCTTTCACGAAACTCCACAGGAGTGTGCTTAGCCGCGATCTGACGGATCAGACCGAGCTGCATATCAATCTCAGCCTCCGATCCCTCAACCTCAGTAATCAGCACCGCCTCACACTCAGGATATCCCGCCTTCGCATGCTTCTCGACCACTTCCAGAACGCGCCGATCCATGAACTCAATCGCCACAGGCAGCACGCCCGCCTTGATAATGTCGGACACACAGGCCCCCGCCACCTCATTGCTGTCAAACCCCACAAGCGCAGGCCGCGCCCCTTCAGGTTTGCGCAAAATCCGCAAGGTGGCCTCGGTGACGACACCCAACTGCCCCTCGGACCCGCAAATCAAGCCGAGCAGATCAAGCCCACCCGCATCCAAATGTGCGCCGCCAATTTCGGTCACGGTGCCATCCATCATCACCATGGTCACACCCAGCAGGTTGTTCGTCGTCACACCGTATTTCAAACAATGGGCCCCGCCCGAATTCATCGCGATATTGCCCGCAATGGCACAAGCCAGCTGGGATGACGGATCAGGCGCGTAAAAGAAATCCTCTTCCTCCACCGCCCCCGTCACGCTCAAATTCGTGCGCCCAGATTGCACTCGAATATAGCGATCCGCGTAATTCGTCTCGATCACATCATTGAGCCGCGCCACACCAAGGATCACACTGTCCGCCGTTGGCAGTGCCCCACCCGCGAGCGATGTGCCAGACCCGCGCGGCACCACAGGCACGCCCATCTCGTGGCACACCTTCAACACCGCAGAGACCTCTTGCGTGTTGGCAGGCAGCACCGCTGCCAACGGCGGGCACTTATAGGCCGTCAGCGCGTCACATTCGTAAACCCGCGTTTCATGGGGTTCATGGATCACGGCGTCTGCAGGCAACACCTCTTGTAAGCGCGCCACGATCTCTGCTTTGCGGCTTAGAATACGCGCATCTGGGGTTGGCATCTGCATATCGATTCTCCACATTTTCGATTTGGTAAGATAATATTACCAATTTACAGGATTACAATCAATTTATGCCCTGACACGGCCAACGGCCTAGGCTAAACCTGCCACATGTCCTTTGCCATGCCAGAACTCTTCGCCCATTTCACGCTCTTAGACGCCCTCGCCGTCGCGGCCCTAATACTCGCTTGGCTCGGCAGCACTGCTGTGATTGAACGGACAGGTGTCGCAAAGCCGTCAACGCACATGTTGATGGAAACGTACCGCGAGCGCTGGATGGTGCAGATGGTCACGCGCACTCCACGCATCTTTGACAGCGCAGTCCTTGGCATCATGCGCCAAGGCGCAACCTTTTTTGCTTCGTCTTGTATGATTGCCATCGGCGGGTGCGTAGCCCTGATCGGCGGCGCTGATCAAATCACCATGTTCGCTTCCGATCTCGCCAACACCCCCGTCGCCCCCAAAATTGTGTGGGAGGTGAAAATCCTCCTCCTCATGGCGCTTCTGGCCAACGGTTTTCTAAAATTCGTTTGGGCCGTGCGCCTGTTCGGGTATTGCGCCATCGTCATGGCCTCTACCCCCAACGATCCAAAGGATGAAACCGCCTATCCCACCGCTGCCAAAGCCGCCGAAATAGCGAACCACGCTGCGCGGAGTTTTAACCGTGGTATGCGCTCGGTTTATTTCACTATAGCAGCACTGACATGGCTGATCGGAGCAATCCCCCTGCTGGCAGCCACCATCGTTACGATGATCTTGATATACCGTCGCGAATTTTCATCGCGCACGCGGCATGCGCTCGCGAACTGATCACAGCCAATAGTGTAAAAAGGCTAGTACCCGGGGCACATACGAACGCCGCCTTGGATCACGCCACCACCTTGGACGCACCCTGCCAGCCCATCGTATGTGGTTTGATGCGCCACTACAGGCTTTTCTGCCACCACAACGGGCCGCGATTGCACTGGGGCTATTGCAGTTGTCTGACCGCTTAACAATTTACGTTGCGCACATTGGTTCACTGCGCGTGCTTGGGCCAGAGTTACGCCATTGCCGTTCAATGTGGAGGCAATGATCTTGCCATTGCCCAGTTCTAAAATCTGTACTGCTGCGCCATTTACCAATCCCTGTTCCGCCTGACAGTTTGCATGCGCTTGCACTTGAACCTGTTCTGGGATCGCAGATATCTGATCCGCCCCCGGTGTTTCTGTACAGGCCGCAACGGCCACAAGCGACAGGATTGATACGGACAGGCTGGCAGAAAAACGAGTGATCATAGGACGTGCTGATTCTTTAATCTAGGTGCAGATACCCTACATTTAGTAACAGAACAGCCCCACAGATCAAGCAATGGTGGATTCCCCAGACCATTGCGGGTATCCGAAACCCACCACGCCTGATCGAAAGACAAAGCCTTGAAAATACGACCGACCACCCGTCAGGACATCGCGGACCTGCAAATCGTGCTTAGCGAAACCGAATTATTCCCCGCCGACATGCTCCCAGACATGATCGACGGCTTCCTGTCTCAACCCGAAACACCAGACATCTGGCTCACCGCTGAACAGCATGGACGCGCCGTCGGCTTTTGTTACGTCGTCCCGGAACAACTGGCCGAGGGGGCATGGAACATGCTCGCCATAGCTGTTCGCCCTGCACAGCAAGGATCAGGCTGCGGTGCGGCGCTCACTGCCCATGTCGAACAGGTTTTGCGCGAAACAGGTCAACGCATTCTAATTGCCGACACATCTGGAACCGAAGAATTTGCCCCAACCCGCGCTTTTTATCACCAGCAGGGCTATTCACAAGAAGCCTGCATTCGCGACTTTTGGGCAGAGGGTGACGATAAAGTCGTTTTCTGGAAATCGCTAAAATAACCAAAACCCGTGACAATCCACACTGATTGTCGCGGAAAGATGAGCCATGTTTGGGTTACAGCAAACAAACCCAAAGGAACATCCCATGGCAGACCACTTCGACTTTCGATCTAAAGGCATGACAGATCCAGAAGAAACCTACTACGAATACAAACTCGACGGTGTCATCATCACCAACTACGACACACACGGCGCAGGCGCACCAAAAACACCCGCGCCAAAGTTCCAGAGTGACGACGCAAGCCCAGATTTCATCGACGACTTCTTGTTTTAAAATCAGCCGAAATTGGACACACCATGCCTCTCACATCTCAAAGCCTACGCGGTTTTAACGGTATCAATTGCAAAATTTCTGGAGACGCCAAAAATGGCATAACAGCAGGCGCTGCCATGACAGGGTTCGATCCCTGCTGCAAAATCTTCGCAGGCCCTGTCGATGGCTCCTGTTCTGGCACAGACTTGGTATTGAAAAAACCTAAAGGCGGTAGCGGCAACGGCACGTTCATTTGCAACGAGGACGACCAAGTCACCTTTGGCCAGGTCAGCGCAGGCGGCTTCTTGGTCAGCGACCAATTTGGCGGCTGTGACATGACCATCCTCAAATCCCCAAACGGCACGTTCTGGGGCGCACATGTCTACAGCTCAGACACATGTAGAGCCGCGGTTGCCACCCCTCCTGCAGGCTGGTCGGTCCTTGGCAGTTGGAGCAGCAAAGGATACGTAGAAAAGCACACAGACTGTGGCGCCCTGTTTGTGTTTACCTTCTTTGAAAGCGGCAAGGTGATGATTGTGACAGTGGGCGGCGGTGGCTATCCCTTGAGTGTCCGCCATGTTGGTGTGGCCGCAATGTTCAACGCATAGTCAACAAGGTGGCGCAGGCTATCTAACGGCCTTCCCACCGCCATGCAGCAACCATTAGGCCTGCCACCAGCAACAGAAATGCCCAAGCAGGTAAGATCGGCGTTTGGCGAATATCCGTTGCCAAATAAGCATTCCTTGGCGTCACCCCCAACCAACCGCGCCCAGACGCGGATCGCCCCGCGCGAACCGTCCGCAGACGCGGTTCTGCGAACTCTTCTAGGCGCAGAACGCCGCCATTTGTCGCCGCCAAAATCGGCTGCAATACATCAGCGCTCGCCATGGTTTTTTCAAACTCGCGCGGTGCGGTCGGACCAATGGCAACCACGGCCTTCAACGTACCGTCTTCCAAACGATACAGCCCGTTTTCTTCACCCTCAAACTCCGCACTCCAGCGCCCGGGTGCAATTTCCGTTGTCTCCAACTCCACCACATTTCCGTCAGGGCCGGTCACTGAAATCGCACCACGATCCTCGGTCAGCGATTGGCGTGTGATGGTCACCTTATTCCCTTGCACGACGGCCGAAATGCGTTCCTCTTCCAGTTCTGGCTCTTTCATCGTCCAATGGGCCAGTCGGCGCAACAATTCCAACTGTGGTCCGCCGCCTTCAAAGCCGCGTGACCACAGCCAGGCATGATCCGACATCAGCATCGCAATGCGGCCCTCGTCCACGCGGTCCAGCACCAGCAACGGTTTATCGTCTGCCCCCGTCATGACCACGTTTCCTTTGCTCGCCTCTGTGTCGATCAAACGGAACCAACGGCCCCATCCGGGTGTGCCATCCTCAGCCTCAGGCAAGGGCGCAAATTCATCGAGCGCGGCCGTCACGGGATGCCGCTGACCCAATTCCGAAATCAACGGCGTAAAGCCCCGTTCGATCACTTGCGCCGTCGGCTTTGCAGGCAAAACCTCGTTCAGTGGCGTGCGCGCAATACTTTCAACCCCGCCAAACGCAGGGCCAGATGCGACCAAAACCGCACCGCCGCGCCGCACATAATCCGCCACATTCGCCATATAGCGATTGGGCAGGATTCCGCGGCGGCGATAGCGATCAAAGATGATCAAATCGAACTCATCGATCTTTTCCAAAAACAGCTCGCGCGTCGGGAAAGCGATCAGGGAAAGCTCGCGTACAGGCACACCGTCCTGTTTGTCAGGGCTGCGCAAAATGGTGAAATGCACCAGATCCACCGCCGTGTCAGACTTCAGCAGATTGCGCCACGTGCGCTCGCCTGCATGGGGTTCACCTGACACCAGCAACACGCGCAACCGATCCCG
Source organism: uncultured Amylibacter sp. (assembly GCA_938001995.1). Lineage (GTDB taxonomy): Bacteria > Pseudomonadota > Alphaproteobacteria > Rhodobacterales > Rhodobacteraceae > Amylibacter. The sequence continues at coordinate 5,218 of CALLAV010000213.1, forward strand.
CACGCCGTTGATCGACAGCACCGCACCGTTGTTGCGATCTGTCAGCTCACCCTCTTCGGGAACGACCTGAAACTGCAACACGTTCAACCCGCCATGGGGCAGCGTTAGGGGCAGTTCAAATTGCCGCCCCACCTCAACCACAAACTCGCGCGGGTCTTCCCCATCAATGGAAATCCGCAAGGTCGCCTTTCCCGCCACTTCGTCTGGCACCGCGCCCTGATCTTCGACCCGCACAAACAGGGTCACAGGTTCGCCCACGATTGCAAAGGCAGGAGCGTTGTCGATCACCAAGCGGCGATCCCAATCGTCATCCTCACCCGTCAAAACCACATGCACGGGCGCTGGAAACACCTCTAGGATCGGCGCGTCATGCACCTGCCCGTCCGTGACCAAAATCGCGCCTGCGATGCGGCTCTCGGCCACTTCACTCGCTGCTTTCGCTAGCGCAGTCACAACCATAGACCCATCGTCTGCTGCACTCGGGTCATTCTCAACCTCGATCACCCGCGTTTCAAAATTCTCTAAGTCCCCAATTTCGGCCTGTAAGGCTGTAACACCCGCTTCGATTTGTTCTGGCCGCACGTCCACCGACTGGCTCTCGGTTTTATCCACGACCACAAAGACGATGTTGGACAGATTTTCACGCTCTTCTTGGCGAAACACGGGCTGCGCCAGCGCCAACAGCAACACGGCCAACCCCGCCAACCGCAGCCACCACCCCGGCAACCGCCGCCAAATGGCCAGCAGCACAAACACCAGTGCAACAATAGCGCAGGCAATCAGCACGTTCTGCGGAATAAGCGGGGTGAAGGCGATCTCAAAATCCATGATTATTGCCCCAACCGATCCAGAAGCGCAGGCACATGCACCTGATCCGATTTATAGTTGCCCGTCAGCACATGCATGATCAGGTTCACACCAAAGCGAATGGCAATCTCTCGTTGCCGCTCACCTTGCGAACCACGTCCCACAGGGAACATAAACCGACCAGACTCACCAATGGCCCACGCGCTCGCCCAATCGTTGCCGCCAATCACCACAGGCGTCACACCGTCGTTCAAATTGCGAAACGGCATTCCTTCCAATTGTTCAGCGTCTGGCGGGGCCGCTTCGACCCAGACTTGCGCATTGGCATAGCGTCCGGGAAAATCCTGCAACAAATAAAACGTCCGCGTTAGCACATGATCCTCTGGCACGGGTTCCAACGCAGGGATATCCAAATTCTGCGCAATGCTTTGCAGGCGTTTGCCGTTCGGCGTCCCGCCCGAAAGGCTCCGCCCCAAATTCGCATCCCGCGTGTCAAATAGGATCATACCGCCGCCGCGCAGGAAGGTGTTCACCCGCTCCATCGCCTGTTCGGACGGAAGGTTCTGGGTATCACTCACAGGCCAATACAGGAAAGGATAAAGCGACAATTCCGCTGTTTCCAAGTTCACGCCCACAGGGGCCACAGGCTCAATGCTGGTGCGCCGAAACAGCTCTGCCGACAAACCTAGCAGACCCGCACGCGATACATCGTCCAGCCGCGAATTGCCCGTTTCGACATAGGCCAGAACCGTGTTGTTAGCGGCGTTTAAAATCTCTGCCTCGTCCTGAGCTTCTGCGGGTTGCCCTTGCATCATCACAACCGCCAGCACCGCCGTCGCGCCGCGCAACCACAGCCGCCCGCCAACCAGCAATGTCGCCAGTACATCCACACAGAGCAGCACCAGCGCCGCCATCAACATCCAAGCTTGCAAGGGCTGTTCCTCTGATCTGGTTAGCGACAAAAACGTTGTTCCAAGCGGCCAATTCGCCACTTTCAACACGCGATCCTTTGCCACTGCATTTAACGCCACACGCCGATCCCCACTGGCGTAAATACCAGGTGGCATTTCGGCAGCAAAGACACCGGACGCCAATTGCGCGCCGTCCACACCCGCAAGCGTGGGCGCGTCACGCAGCACACCAAAACCGTCCAAAATCTGCTCAGGCACCCAAACCGTGCCTTCCAGCTCTGCTGCGTCCAACTCACCCGAGCGCGCAGAAATCGCTAATCGTTCCAACATCTGCACAAACAGGCCAGACAACGGCAGGCTCGACCA